>CAKOIJ010000018.1 GCA_934086775.1 uncultured Bacilli bacterium
ACTCTAACTTATATATTTTTCATTTATTAAACTTTTACAATTATTATCAAATAAAATAGAATAATTAAATAATAAAGTCCTAGATCAATCCCTCAATTTAATTTAAGTATATTTACTCATATTTATCCACCCGATGGTTAAATATTATAAAATAATTAAAATGTTTCACATAGAAAAATAGAGAAATTATTTTTTCTCTATTTTAATAACAAATGTATTTCCTTCTTCATCAGCGTAAGTATTTTCTTCACTATTTAAGTCATTAACTATAGTAGCTAAAAGTTCGCTTTCAATTACATCTTTATAAGCAGATATTACATTATCTTGAAGTTCTTTACTAGTAATAAATTCTATATTTATTCTGTCACTTATATCTAGTCCTATATTTTTTCTTAGTACTTGACATTGTCTTATTAAATCTCTTAAAATTCCTTCATTTTTTAGTTCTGGTGTTAAAGTTGTATCTAATATTACATAATTAACTCCATCACTTGTCACATCATATCCTTCTTTAGCAGAAACTCTTATATCAAGCATATCTTTACTTAAGTTATAAGTTACTCCTTCAAAAGTAACTGATTTACTTTCAATATTATTAATATCTTCACCGGTAAATTTACTAACTATCTTACTGAATTCCCCAATGTTCTTTCCAAATAATTTACCAACCTCTTTAAAGTTAGGTTTAACTAAGTATGATAAATAACTACTTGTTTCATTAGTATAAGACACTTCTTTTACATTTAATTCTTCCTTAATTAAATCAGTTAAATCTCCAATTACACTTTCATACTTCTTATCAAGTAAAACTTTTGATAAAGGTTGTCTTATCTTAATTCCAGCTTCTTCTCTAGCATTTCTTCCAAGACTTACTACATCCCTTACTAAATCCATTCTCTCTTCTACTTTTTCATTTATTAGTGCTTCATTACATTTAGGAAAATCACTTAAATGAACACTTTCTTCTCCAGTTAAATTTGTATAAATTTCTTCAACTAAGAAAGGACTAACCGGCGCTAAAAGTTTAGATAAAGTTACAAGTACTTCATATGTTACCTTATAAACAGTCTTTTTACTATCATCAAGTTCACCTTTCCAAAATCTTCTTCTATTTCTTCTAATATACCAGTTAGATAAATCTTCACTCACAAAGTTAACTAAAGGTTTAACAACTTTATTTAAATCATATTCTTCATATGCTTCTGTTACTTCTTTAACAAGTTTATTTAATTTAGAAAGCATCCATTCATCTATTAATTCATAACTTGTACTATTAATAAAATCTTTTGTTTCTAATTTATCTGCATTAGCATACATACTAAAGAAATTATAAGTATTTTTAAGAGTACTAAAGAATTTACTATTTACTTCTTTTACACCCTCAACATCAAACTTAAGTGGAGTCCATACAGGACTTGCATATAACATATAAAATCTTACTGCATCAGCACCATACTGTTTAATAATTTCTTCTGGATTTATAATATTACCAGTACTTTTACTCATTTTCTTACCTTTTGCATCAAGCATCATATCATTAACCACAACATTTTTAAATGAGCTTATTCCACTTACTAGTGTAGATATACAAATAAGTGAGTTAAACCATCCACGTGTTTGATCTACTCCTTCAGCAATAAAGTCTGCAGGAAATTGATTTTCAAATAACTCTTTATTTTCAAATGGATAATGAAACTGTGCATAAGGCATTGCCCCTGAGTCGAACCATACATCCATAACATCAGTTACTCTTGACATAATTTTGCCACATTCTGGACACTTAATATGTAAAGTATCTATATAAGGTCTATGAAGTTCCATCTCAAACACATTGGTACTTTCAACTATCTTATTTTGTAGTTCTTCTCTACTTCCAATACACTCTATATGACCACATTCACATGTCCATAAAGGCATTGGACAACCCCAATATCTATTTCTTGAAATTCCCCAGTCTATCATATTTTCTAGCCAGTTATGGAATCTCTTTTCTCCAACAAACTCAGGATACCAATTAACATTTTTATTAGCTTCAAGTATTTTATCTTTATACTTAGTTGTTTCAATATACCAAGCTGGTTTTGAATAATAAATAAGAGGACTCTTGCACCTCCAACAATGTGGATATTCATGTGTCATTTTAATTTTCTTAAATAATTTATCATTTTCTTTTAAATATTTTATTATTTCTAGTTCAAGTTCAGGATCAGTTACCACTCTTCCTTCCCAAGGACCAACTGTATATGTTCCATCCTTTGCTACACTTTGTACAAATGCAATACCATTTTCTCTGCATACACGTGAGTCATCTTCTCCATAAGCTGGTGCAATATGAACTATACCTGTACCATCAGCATCTGTTACATAATTATCAGCAACTACTACAAATGATTTACCATCTACCTTAGCAAATGGAAGAAGTTGTTCATATTTAAGGCCTACCATATCAGTTCCCTTAAACTTATCTAGTACTTTAAACTCATCCCCTAATATTTTGTTTGCTAAACTTTCACATACAATAAATTTATAACCCATACTTTCTACTTTTAAATATGTTAAATCAGGATTAACACACGCAACTACATTATCTATAAGTGTCCAAGGTGTTGTAGTCCATACAAGCATAAACACATCTTCATCTACTAATTTAAAAGGTACTATTACCGTATTAACTGTATCCTCTTGATAACCTAAACTAACTTCGTTTTTAGAAAGTTCAGTACCACATCTATAACAGTATGGAAGAACTTTATTACCATGATAAATAAGTCCCTTATCAAAGATATTCTTTATTAACCACCATTCACTTTCAATAAATTCATTAGTACATGTAATATATGGATTATCACTATCAATTAATTGCCCCATCATATCAGTCATTTTATTTACTTCATCTATGTTAGTAGCAGTTTCATTATTACATTCTTTACAAAAGTTTTCTATTCCAAATGCTTCAATATCTGCTTTAGTTTTAAAACCAAGTTTCTTTTCTACATTAACTTCAATTGGTAAACCATGAGTATCAAGTCCTATTTTTCTAAGAACTCTTTTCCCTTGCATTGTTTGATACTTACAAAAAGCATCCTTTATAGTTTTAGCAAATACATGATGTAATCCTGGTTTAGCATTAGCGTAAATTGGACCATCATAAAACACGTAATCTTCTCTACCTTCTCTGTTTTTAATAGTCTTTTCTAATAAGTTTTCCTTTTTCCACTTATTTACTAAATTACTTTCTAAAGTATTAGTATTTTCTTTAATTTCTTTAAACATAATCTTCCTTCTTTCTTAAAATAAAAAAGGATGGTTAAGGAGTGCAAAGCACGGTACCATCCTTTTATTTACTTTATTATTTTAACGGCTTTAGCCGGCTTTAACTTATCCTTAAAGCACATCAAGAGTGATCTATATATGCTATTATTATTAGTTTCCACCAACCACTAACTCTCTATAAACTTTTTACATATATCGTCTCTTTCATTTGTTTTTACAAAGTTATAATATCACAAATAAGTTCCTTTGTCTACACTTTTTTATAGCAAAATTACTCTTTCATGTATTTTACTTTACTATTTATATCTCCACCTAATAAGTAACTTGAACTAACAAGTATATCTACATTTTTTTCTTTCAGTATACTTATATTTTCTTCATTTACCCCACCATCTATACTTATTAATGTTTTATAATTTTTTTCCTCTATTTCTTTCTTTAACACATCTATCTTATATAATACACTTTCCATAAATCTCTGACCACTTTTACCTGGAACAACACTCATAATTAGGACTACATCGGTATACTTTAATAAATCAAATATTTCTTTAGGACTTGTATCTGGATTAATAGATATACCTACTTTTATACCATTATTCTTTATATGATTAATTATATCTAAATGATTTTTAACTGCTTCATAATGAAATGTAATATTATTTACATACAAAGTACTTAAATCATCAATATATTTATTGGGATTTTTAACCATTAAATGTATATCTAATGGTTTACTAGTATAGTTACTATACTTTATTACTTCACTTATAGTAAAAGATTTATTTTCAGTAAACTTACCATCCATAATATCTACATGAATATAATCTATATCTGTTTTATCAAATAGTTCTATTGCATCTTTAGGTTTTATCTTATTACTTAAGAAACTAGCACTTACTAACATATTACCTCTCCTTTATAAGCTTTATATAGTTATCATATCTACTTTTAAGTATTTTCCCATTTTTTACTCTTTCTATTACTGAACAGCCCACATTTTTAGTGTGATCACAAGTATTATACTTACATTCAAAACCAAATTCAATGAAAGCATCACTTATTTCTTTTTTATCTAAATTAAGTTCTAAACTACTAAATCCTGGAGTATCGGCTATTAAACCATCATATAAAGGCATTAAAGTAACTAATCTAGTAGTATGTTTACCTCTCCCTAAAGAAGTACTTACCTCTCCTGTTTTCAAATTTAATTTCTTATCCAGCATATTTAAAAGAGTACTTTTACCAGCTCCAGTTTGTCCTCCTAAAGCACAAACTTTACCTTTTAATTCTTTTTTTATTTTTCTTTTATCAGTATTTTTATATACTTTATAACCTATTTTTTTATAGTATTTTAAAATATTTAATATTTCTTTCTTTTCTTTTTTAGTAATTAAATCTAATTTAGTTACTACTATTATAGGAGTTATATTATTTACTTCACTTAAAACTATAAATTTATCTAATAAATAAGTACTAAAGTCTGGTACCTTAGTGCTTACTACTATAAATAGTTTATCTATATTAGATACAAGAGGTCTTATTAGAGTATTTTTTCTATCAAGGACACTTTCTATAGTTTTAGTTTCTTTATTAAAGTAAACATTATCTCCTACTGTTAGTTTTATATTTTTTAATTTTCCTCTTACTGTACAAGGAAAAACTTCTCTATTATCATAGAGAAAATATAAATCTTTATTTATACTAATTATTTTTCCTAAACTATTCTTCATCTGGCATTATAATATCGTCTACTACATCTGGGTTTTTAGTTATTGTTATTACTAAAGTTACACCTGCGACAACTGGATCTCCTTCTTTTCTACTTTGCCCTACTACTGTATTAGGCGCAACTAGTGAGTTCTCTGTATATTTCTTTTCAAGTATTAATCCATATTTACTTGCATATTCTTCTACTTGTTCAACAGTATATGTTGTAAAGTTAGGATAAAGCACTTCAACATCAGGAATATAAAGTGTTATAGTATCACCTTTTTTAACTACTTCCCCTGTTTCAGGACTAGTTTTTATTACAGTATTATCCTCTATATTATCTTCTTCCTTAACTTTTTCTTTATCAATAACAACATTACATTCATATTCTTTACATTTTTCATCAAGTTTTCCTTTAGCTTCCAAATAATTCATACCTTTATAATCTTCTAAAGTAAATGAACTCTCTCCTGTAGATACATGAATACAAACATTTCTTCCTTCTTTTACATATGTTCCAACTTCCGGATCTGTTTTCACAACATATCCTTCTTCTATTTCATCACTTGCAACAGGTTTATAATCTTCATTACCACATGTTACATTAAAACCTGCTTTAACCAGTTTATTAGTCGCATCTTTTTTACTAAGTTTACTTACATCAGGCACTTCTATTGTTTTGCCTTTACTTAAATGAGGAAGCAAGAATACAATAGCAGCAGTTAATACTATTAAACCAGTAAATACACTTGCTAATGTTATTAAAAGTTTCTTTTCATTTTTTGTTTCTTCTTTTTCTTTCTTAGTCATTTCTTCCTTCTTCTCTTTCTCTTCTTTCTTTATTATTTCTATTGCTTCATCGAGATTTCTTGTTTTTTCTAGTTCATTATCTTTATATGGATATACATATTTAGGTTCATTAATTCTTGATTCATCCATAGCTGTTATAATATCTTGATGCATTTCCCTTGCATCTTTATATCTATTTTGAGGATTTTTAGCCGTTGCTTTTAATATTATGTTCTCAATACTTTGTGGTAATTCTGGAAGTTTTTCCCTTATACTTGGAAGTGGTTCTTTTAAGTGTTTAAGCGCTATTTCAACAGCATTATCGCCTTTATACGGAACACTACCAGTTAAAAGTTCATACATAAGTATTCCCATACTATATATATCACTTCTTATAGTGCTTCCTCTTCCAGCTGCTTGTTCAGGAGGAAGATAATGAACACTACCCATTACTGAATTTGTCTGAGTAAGTTGTGTACTATTAAGTGCCATTGCTATACCAAAATCAGTTATTTTAATCATTCCATTATCAAGTATCATTATATTTTGAGGTTTAATATCTCTATGAATAATATAAGAATCATGAGCATGAGCCATTCCATCAGTTAATTGACTCATAATATCAATAACTTCAGTTATTGTTAAACTTCCTCTTCTTTTTAATAATTGTTTTAAAGTTTTACCTTCTACATATTCCATAACTATATAATATTGACCATCTTCTTGATCAAAGTCATATATTTGTACTATATTAGGATGATATAGGTTACTTGCACTCAGTGCTTCTCTTTGAAAACGTCTGACAAATTTCTCATCACTTGCTAAATCTCCTCTTAATACTTTTACTGCAACGTTTCTATCAAGTATTGTATCATAGGCTAAATAAACATTAGCCATTCCACCTTCACCTAGTGTTCTAATTATTGAATATCTATCATTGATCTTTGTTCCCTTAATTATCACGTTTATTCTCCTTCCCTACTTAAAAATGCAATTGAGATATTATCGTTTCCACCCCTTAAGTTACTTTTTAATATTAACTTATCAATTTTTTCATTTATATCAAGTTCCTTATCATTTAATACTCTCTCTATCTGCTCTTTACTTACCATATTAGTAAGACCATCACTACAAAGTAATATTCCATCTACTGTTGTTTCCACATCAAAAATATCAGCTTCAATTTTAGGTGCAGCACCAAGTGCTTTCATAAGCACATTTTTTTGTGGGTGATTTTCAGCTTCTTCAGGCCTTAATTCTCCACTTTCGACTAATATATTTACTAAAGTATGATCTTTAGTTACTTTATATAATTTTTCATTTTTATATACGAAACCACTAGAATCTCCAACATTAGCAAATATTAAATAGTCCTTCGTTAACACCGCGCATACTAAAGTTGTTCCTAGCCCAGTTGCATTTACATGTTCCTCTGCATATTTAATTATAGTAGTATTTACCTCTTCAATTATTTCTTTAAGCCAAGTTATAGCATCCATTTTAGAACCAAGTGAACTTAAACTTTGAAATCTTGAACCAATGGTAGTAACTGCAACAGAACTTGCAACTTCTCCTGCTTTATGACCACCCATCCCATCTGCAACTAAAAGAAGATAATCTCCACTTAAATTCTTAACTATAGTTACAGAATCTTCATTATGACTTCTAACTTTACCTGGATCTGTTTGATAATGTGCTTCCATATTACCCGCCTTCCTTATTTAATTATATACATTTTTATTATATCATACAACTAAACTCATAGTAAATAATAAAGATTTAAGATAAAGTAAAAACTCTACCAAAAATGTAGAGTTTTTGTCAACATTACTTAAAACAATAATACTTTTAACTTTTAAAAACTAATAAAAATAAGTAAATTTTTAATCTTATTAATAAAATAGTAGTATTTTTTAAAAAATAACAAAAAAGACTTGATATTCTAACAAAATTATTGTATACTTTAGAAGTATTAAGACAACTGGCTCCGTAGCTCAGCAGGATAGAGCAACGGCCTTCTAAGCCGTCGGTCGGACGTTCGAATCGTCTCGGAGTCACCATTTTAAAAATTAACTTTAGCTTTGCTAAAGTTTTTTTAATATTTAGTTATCATTTCATCCCCTACATAAAACATAACTTCACTAACATTATAATTATCTTTAACACTCTTACCAATTGTATAAACCACTTCTTCTAATATATTTTTATCATACATTGAATAGAAAATCTTATCATTAAAAGTAAGTTTCATCACATTCTCTTTCTTTTCATAATTAATTAACTCTGCTTTAGAATTTAAATAACTACTTAAATTACTTTGATATAAAACACTACTTTTAAGTTCACTAACTATAACACTTATTTTATCTTCATTAGAATTGGTAACTTTAGTAACAGGGACATAATAACTATTACCTTTATCTTCGCCTATATAATAAACAGTAGTCTTAGTTAAATCATAGAGATTATTAATATCATAATTTTTATTTATACCATAACTTCTATCAAAAATATTTGGTAGAAGTTTATTTGAATTAGGAAGTCTTTCAAGAATTTTACCTTCTACTTTAAGAATAACTTCTTTCACTTCACTTTCACTAGTAAGTGTATAAACAATAGCTTCAATCATTTTTTCTTCCATTAAATTAGTAACATTTAAAATTTCTTTAGAAAAGTCAATTGTACAAGTATTATTCTCAACACTTAAAGATAATACTTTAGTATCACTTGGTATAACACCTTTAAAACTACTGGGAACTTTCTCATTATTATCTTTCTTTATAAGAAGTTCCATTTTATTTTTTAGTTTTTCTATTAAATCAGTTTCTTTTGATATAACAGATACTTCACTTACAAAGTTATTCTTATCAAGTAAAAAAACTTCACTAAAATCACTTTCTTCATAATAAGTAATATTTTTATTAACATTTAATTCCTTAGTAGGAAAAAAATACAAAAGTCCAATAACAAATAAAGCACTTGTAGTAACAGCAATCTTTCTAAACCCAAATCTTTTTAACATATGTCACCTCTACTTAAAGTATATTAAATACATAAATAAAAAATGACTTTTGTTAGTCATTTTCTATTTTAATTTCACCAAGTTTTAAAAGTTCAATTACAGCGGATGTACGAGATTCAACTTCTAATTTTTGCATTACATTAGAAATATGATTTCTTACTGTCTTTTCACTTATAAATAATTTATCTGCTATTTGTCTAGTTGTATAGTTTTTTACTAAAAGTGAAAATACTTCTTGTTCTCTCGTGGTTAAAATATTTTTATTCATAGACACCACCTTAATATATATATATTTCACTATAGTATTCTATGAAAAAAATAAAAGTTTGTTATTCAAATTCAACTGTAATATACATTTTTTCTTTATATTCTTCCTGTAGACACCTCATTATATTGTTAGCAAGACTCGCATCATGTTCTTTAGAATTAATTACTACTTTAATAGTATCCTTATTAATTTCTATATAACTTTTAATTCCAAATTTAGTTTCCAACTTATTTTCAAGTTCACTTTCTTTAGAAACATTTATGTTAAGAAGCTTAAGTTCTTCAAAAGCTTTATTCTTATCTTCAGGAGTTGTGCTTTCATTAGTAAGTATTTCTTCTAGTTTTTCTGTTTCAAGTGCAACCTTTTCATCTCTGTTAGCTCGCATTGCTATTAAAGTGTCCCCTTCTGTAACATTTACATTTACCTCACTTTTAACTTCTTTTCCAGTTATTTTTCCCTTTAATAAATCATTTGGCATAGTAACGTAGTATACACCAAGAACAAGAACTAAAGAGAAAAGAGTTAAAAACCACATACTTTGTTTATTAATCATTTAATGCCTCCTATAGAATATTATGAAGTAGTAAAAAAAAAAGAACATATTTCTATGCTCTTGAAGAATATTTTCCATCACTAGTCGTAATAATTATTTCCTCTCCATTTTCAATAAATAAAGGCACCTTAACCGTATAGCCAGTTTCTATAGTAGCGTCTTTCATAGCACCACTAGTAGTATTACCTTTAACAGCCATCTCTGTTTCGATTACTTTATAACTAACCTTTTCTGGTAAACTAATTCCAATTACTTCACCTTCAAAACTCATTACTTCAACATTAAGTCCTTCTTTTAAGAATTTAATATAATCAGATACTTTACTTTTGCTAAGCTCTAATTGCTCATAAGTATTATTATCCATGAATACATAAGTATCTCCATCATTATATAAATAACTTAAAGTTCTTTTAGTAACATTAGCCTTTTCTAATTTAATACCAGCATTAAATGTAATTTCTTGAGTACTATTAGTTCTTAAATTCTTAAGTTTTGTTTTAACAAATGCACTTCCTTTACCAGGCTTTACATGTTGAAATTCAACTACTTGATAAACATTACCTTCATAACTAATAGTCATACCATTTTTAATATCATTAACATTAAACATAATTAATCAGCCTTTCTTTCTTTATGAGAAGTTGTTTTATTACATCTTGGACAAAACTTATTTATTTCAAGTTTACCTTCAGTATTTTTTTTATTCTTACTTGTTAAGTAATTAATTTCTTTACAAACAGTACACTGAAGAGCAACGCCTTCTCTATTTTCTTTTTTTGCCATTCAAATTGCCTCCTTTTTTTACAATGAAAATTATAACAAATATTTAATTAGTTTACAACCCTTTTTATAATTTAAACCCATTTTTAAGGTGTTTTTTATATTTTTTTATAAAGAAAAGAATAAGTATTCACTATTCTTCTCTTAAATAAGCATTACAAGTAAATGATAATGTTTTTAATATATCATTAATCTTTTTATTAATTTCTTCTGTAGTCATTGTCTTTTGTCCATCTCCAAGTTTAATCTTAAATGTAACACTCTTTTTACCAAGTGGTATTGGTAAACCAGTATATTCTTCAGTAAATATAAGTTCATTTACTTTAGATTTAATCATTTTAGAAATAGTTTCCCATGTAACAGATTTATCCACTATAATAGAAATATCTTTTTCTACCAGTGGTACTTCAGGTAAACGAATGTATTTGTTTGTCCTGCTTGGTAAAGGCTTTAACATACTTTCATTAATTTCAAAAATAGCAACATTTACTCTTTTAATCTTAACATCATTCATTACTTTAGTACTTAATAGTCCCATTTCTCCAACTTTTACTTCACCAAGCATAATATCTAAATAAGCATTAACATCAGCCCATAAAGGTCTTTCACCTTTTCTAAGTGTTAACTCTTCCATATGAGTATAACCACTCATATTTTCTAAAACTCCCTTTAATTTTAAGAAAGCTTCTTTAGCATCTTTGCATACTATTGCCGCACTTAAATAATTTTTATGTACTGGAAGAGTTTCATCTAAAGAAGACTCATGATATTCTCCCTTTTCAAACACTTCAGTCAATTCATATATCATAAAATTATTATAATATCTTAAATTTTTACTAATAGCTTCTAGAAGCGAAGGTACTAAACTAGATCTTAAATAAGCTTGTTCAGGACTTGGTGGTGTTGCTAATCTTACCATCTTTTCTTTTTGAAGCCCTGATGCAGTTATATATTTTTCATCTACCCATGGATAAGTTATAATTTCATAAAACCCACATCTATAACTTAAATATGTTTTAAGTCTTCTTTCAAGTAAAACATTGTTCTGTATAACTGGTTCAGTAAAATTAATAGTAAGTGGTTTTTTTTCAAAACTATTAAACCCAATTATTCTAACAATATCCCCCATTACATCATCTTTTATTGTTACATCACCAGTACTTCTAAAAGTTGGTACTATTACATGATAAATATCATTTTCAAATGTTACAACATATCCTAATCTTGTAAGAACTTTAATGATTTCGTCACTTGTTAAACATTTACCAAGCCTTTCATCTAAAAACTTTTTAGAAACATCTATTATATTATTAGGAGTTTTTTCTACATATTCATCATGATATGCTACTACTTTACATTCTGGGAAAACTTCTTTAAATAAATTTAGAGCAAGACTTATACCTAAATCAACTCTTTCAGTATCAATACCTTTTTCATATCTAATAGAAGCATCAGTTTTTTCTCCATATCTTCTTTCAGTTTTCCTAATAGACTCTGGAGTAAAATTAGCAACCTCTAATAATATACTACTTGTAGTATTTAAAATTGAATCTTTCTTACCACCTTTAATACCAGCAAGAGCTAGAGCTGAAACTTCATCACTAATTACCAAATCCTCAGTAGTTAAATCGAGTAAATTATTATCAAGTAATAATAACTTTTCATTTTCTTTAGCATTTCTAACTACTATTTTCTCTCCTTCAACATGAGTGCTATCAAAAGCATGAGTTGGCTCGCCTACTGCCATCATAACATAATTTGTAATATCTACAATTGCATTTATCGGTCTCATTCCAGCATTTATAATTAAATTTTTCATCCAAAGAGGACTTTCTTTTACATAAACACCGTCTATTTTGATAGCAGCATATCTTTTACATTTGCTCTTATCAAGTATTTCTACACTATAGTCACTCACATTCTCAATACTAACAGTCTCTATTTCTTTAAGAGGAACATCATAAATTGTGCTTAATTCTCTTGCTATTCCATAGTGTCCCCATAAATCAGGTCTATTACTTAAACTTTTATTATCAATTTCTAAAATTGTATCAGATAGTCCAAGTGCATCTGCAATATTATCTCCTGGTTTATATTCACCTTCCAGAACTACGATTTCTCTTTCATCTTTTGGTGGAAACAACTCTTCTAAATATACTTCGATAGCTCCACATATCATACCAAAAGAGTCCTCTCCTCTCATCTTTGTTTCTTTAATTTCAACAAGAGAGCCTTCTCCATGCCAGTAAACAAAACTTCCCGGTTTAGATATAACAACAAATTCATTTACTTCAAGATTAGATCCACCACATACAATTTGTTTAGGTTCATCTAGTCCTAAATCGACCATACATACTTTAAGTGTATCAGCATTAGGATGATCTCTAACTTCTAGTATTTTACCTACAACAATATTTTCAAACTTTTCTCTAGTTTTCTCAATGCTTTCAACTTCAACTGTTCTTAAAGTTAAATCTTTCATTATATCTTCATCAGTAATATTTTCTGGTAAATCAATATACTTTCTTATCCAATTTAATGATATTTTCATCTTTTTACCTCCTATTTAAATTCCTTTAAAAATCTTAAATCACTACTTCTTAAAAGCCTTACATCGTCAATTTTATATCTCATCATAACAAGTCTATCTACCCCAATATTAATATAAAAACCAGTCCATTCTTCAGGATCCAAGTTAGCACTTCTAAGTACATTAGGATGAATTACTCCACCAGGCATAACTTCAATCCATCCACTATGGTGACATACAGAGCACCCTTTTCCTTCACATACTAAACATTCCATATCAATTTCATAACCAGGTTCAGTAAATGGGAAAAATCCTTCTCTCATTCTAACATTTACTTTTCTTCCAAAAATCTTTTCAAGTATAGTTTCTATCATAACTTTACCAGAAGAAAAACTAATATTCTTATCTACTATTAAAGCTTCATATTGATAAAACGCTCTTTCGTGTCTTGCATCAGTAGTTTCATTTCTAAATACACGTCCAGGATAAACAAATCTAGCTGGTGCTCCATGTTTAAGTAAATACCTTACACTCCCTCCAGTTAGATGAGGTCTCAAACATAATCTTTCACTACCTTTTTTATCCTCTGTTCCCTCTAACCAATAAGTATCCATACTTTCTCTCGCTGGATGATCTTTTCTAAAGTTCAAATTATCAAACGCATATTTTTCACTACTAATATCATTTTCACTAAACACTTCAAATCCAAGTGAAGCAAATGCATCATTTAAATCATAACACATCTCCGTAATTGGATGCATTCTTCCACTATTTACTTCTATTCCAGGAACACTAGTATCAAAATCTTCATCAACTACACTTTTACTTTCAATTAGCTTCTTTTCAATTTCCTCTAACTTACTAGCAAAAACATTCTTAATTTCAGTAGTCTTAATACCTATTTCTCTTTTCATCTCATTAGTTAAACTTCCCATGTTTTTTAAAACCTCAGTAAGTTCACTTTTCTTACCAGTAAGTTCTTTATTAACTTCTTCAAGTTCTTTTAAACTCTTAACACTTTCTAACTTTTTTAAACCATTCTCACGAATACTTTCTAATTTTTCTTTCATTTTTTCCTCCTACAAAAATAAAAACTTTATAACTTAAGGACTGATTTATTGATTATCAACTATCTATCTAAGGATTGACTTATTGATTACCAACTATTTATCATCTCAGCGGTACCACCTTAATTCATAAAGTATATGCTTCTCTACTAGTAACGCCAGTTAAGCGAATCTTTTTTAACAAGAAAACGAAACTTCATATATAACATTATTAATTTTCACCAACCATTAACTCTCTATAAACTAGATTATATACTACACTTTTTCTCAAAAGATATTTATATTTTAATACATTTTGTAAATAATTTCAAGTACTAGAGTTTCGCTTTTTTACAAAATTTTTACAGGCTAATAAAAAAGCAAGTAAGACGCATCCAACCTGCCCAGGTGTAGTTAGAAAACATTCACCGCAATTCATATATATAATATACCATAAAAGATAAAACCATGCATATATTTTCATTATTTCACGATTTCCCTGTGTTTACTTTTAATAGTTCTTTAATTATTATAATGAAGCAATTATACATCTTTAAATATCATCATAACTTTTCCTATAACTCAACTATTTCTATTTGTTCACTTTCATTTTCTAATTTATCATTTATTTTATCTATTTCTACGTTTTTTACATCTTTTACTTCTTTTTTATCATCACTTAAAAGAATACTATCATATTTAATCTTATTTGCTTTAAAAACAGGAACTTCTTCTTTAATAGGCATTGATTTTTTAAAAACATTATCTACCTTCTTTTCTTCTTCTCCACTATTAAGATTCTTAAGTTCTTCCTCTGTAAGCATATTATATGAACCCTTTTTATATTCTTCCTTTTCTATTTCTTCATTACTTCTATTATCAAGTTTATTACTAAAATTAAGTATTGGTAAAAATATAATTGGTAATAAAATTAGCCCAAATGCAAAGAATTTATTAGTATGAAACACTATACTCAATCTATAAAGAATAATTAAAATTAAAAGGACATTAACAACCGGAAGAATAAATAATATAAAATTTATTCTATTCATCTTTGCTATATCAAGTAAATTCATTAAATTATACCCAGGTATTAATAACTGTTTAGCATTTTTCCCACTTATTTTAAAAATATTATTACATGATAAAGCTATTAAAACACTAAAAAGTAATGTTATACTAGCAAATACACCCCATAACCTTAAAAATTTAAACAAATAATATACTAACATAATTTATCCCTTCTATCCTATATAAAATAATACTATAAATTTTATCTTAATTCAAGTGTCTTTTTTTACTAATAATTAATATAATATATTAGGTGAAAGATATGGCTATGAATCTATCAAAAATAATTAACTCCGTTAGTAGTGTTACTAGTACATTTAATAAAGTAATTCCAATATATAAAGAAGTAAGTCCAATTGTAAGTAATGTTAAAAACGCATTTAAATCCTTTAATAGTATTAAAAAAGCTTCTGATGAAGCAATATTAGAAGAAGCTAAATCATTAGAAAGACCTGTTACCAACTTTAAAAAGAAAAAAAGTACTAATGAGAGAAGTACTAACTTAGATACATTAACATTTTTTCAATAATTATAATTTTCTAATATATCCAGAATATTCTTTAACTTCTCGTTATTAACACTTTTTAAAATATCTTTATATTTATTAATTAAATATAAATTCTTTTCTTTTAATAATTCTTTATTCTTATGATTAACTCCTACTACTATATCCTCTTTAGTATATTTTCTCTTATTAGTATCAAAAATAATTAAATTATAATACTTTCCTTTATCTTTTATGATTTCTTCACTCTTAACATAATAACCTAAAGAAGCCATGTCTTTTCTTAAAATATCATGATTGTTATTAGAAATAGTAATTATTTTATTAAATTTTACTTTACTTTCACTTAATATCTTAAGTATATTATAAGTCCCCATACCAGACAAAACTAATGTATAATCATTTTCTTCTATAGTAATACCATTTCCTACTTTAAAAGTAATATACTCTTTTTCAAGTGGCGTTAAATTCTTTTTAGCATTTTCTATTATAGAAGGAACAATATCAGAAGCCACACTATAAATTCTTCTTTTAGAAAGTAATTTACTTAAAAGTGCTTGATCACATCCAACATCAAGCACTTTTTCATTATCATCTATATAAGAAGAAATAACTTCTAACCTAGTCAATTAGAAAATCCTTTAACTTTTTAGCTCTTGATGGATGTCTTAATTTTCTTAAAGCTTTAGCTTCTATTTGTCTAATTCTCTCCCTAGTAACGCCAAAACGTTTACCAACTTCTTCTAATGTATGACATGTTCCATCGTAAAGTCCAAAGCGAAGTTCTAACACTTCTTCTTCTCTTTTAGTAAGAGTTTCAAGTACACCCTTTAACTCTTGTTTAAGCATTGTATAATCAGTATACTCTTCAGGTCCCATTGTTCTTTCATCTGCTAAAAAATCTCCTAAATGAGAGTCATCTTCTTCTCCTATTGGAGTTTCTAAACTAACTGGATCCTGACTTATTTTCTTAATTTCAACTATCTTATCAAGAGATAGCCCCATCTTTTTAGCGATTTCTTCTTCAGTAGGTTCTCTATTTAAATCAAGTGCAAGTTGTCTTTCAACTCTTGCCATTTTATTAATAGTTTCTACCATATGAACAGGAACTCTTATAGTTCTTGCTTGATCTGCTAATGCTCTTGTAATGGCTTGTCTTATCCACCATGTTGCATATGTACTAAATTTATACCCTTTACCATAATCAAACTTATCTACTGCTTTCATAAGTCCCATATTTCCTTCTTGTATTAAATCAAGGAATAATAAACCTCTTCCCACATATCTCTTAGCAATACTAACTACTAATCTTAAATTACTTTCAGCAAGGACTTTTTTAGCTTCTTCATCTCCATCAGCAATCTTTCTACTCAATTCTTGCTCTTCATCTAAACTAAGTAAACTAATTCTACCTATTTCTTTTAAATACATTCTGACATTATCATTAACACTCATATCCTTACTTTCACTAGCAAGTTTTTCTATGTTAAATTCAGGATTTTCCTCTAGTAGTCCTCTATCAGTATCCCCTTCATCTTCACTTCTAACTTCAATGTTATTTTCATTAAGCGCGTTATAAAGTTCATCTAAACTATTACTATCTAGTTCAAGATTAGAAGTTTTCTTAGCAATTATTTCGTAAGTTAAAAAACCTTGTTTCTTACCAAGTTCAACTAATTCATCAATAACATTTTCAAAGTCAGTACTTTTACTTTCTTTAATAACAATATTATTTTCCTTAAGAATTTTATTTACTTCCTCTAACTCTTCATCATCAAGAAGCTCTTTACTAGTTATTTCTAAATAAACTTCTTCAGAAATAAAACCGCTTTCTTTACCAGCACTTATAAGCTCCTCACTACATTTTTTTATCTTAGTTTTCCTTACCATTTTAACACTTCCTTTTTAATATTAAATAGCTTTTCAAGAATTTTATTTTGTTCATTCTTATCAATGGTATTTTTAAGAAGATTCTTAAGCCTCTCTTCTTCCTTTTGGACTCTTCTTTCTTTGACTCTTAATATATAATCATTTAGTTCCTCTTCAGTATAGTTTTCACTTTGGGGATAACTACAAACACTTTTCAAAGTATTATTTAAGTCCTCACGAAGACAAGTGTAACATATAAAGTCCGCATAGTCAAATGTTTTTTTCTCTTCTTTATAAGAAATTACCGCATCTGCTAGTTTTTTTCTATCAGGATCACACATATAACCCAAATAATTCTCATAATAATCTATAAGTTCTGGATTATTCATCATTAAATATAAAAGTCTAATTTCACTAATATCATATTTATTATATTTAACTTTTTTTATAGGCTTTACTTCTCTTTTAACTTCTTTTATACTAACATTTTTATTAGTAATTTTAGATTTTATTAAATTAATATCTATATCAAATTTCTTACTTAATTCTTTTATTTTTATTTCTCTTAAAATATCATCATCTATACTATTTATAACTTTAATACTTTCATTAATATATTTACTTAAGCTAGAAGCATCAGATAAATTAACACCTTTCTTTAAATAATTAAGTTCAAAATCTATAAAACTAACTCTGTTATTATAAGCATTTAAAAATGAATCCTTTCCCTCATTAACAATAAGTTCATCAGCATCTTTGTGTCCACTAAATATAATCACAGTAGGATTAATTCCTTCTTTAAGTAGTAAAGAGCCAATACTTAATGTAGCAGTTTTACCTGCATCATCTTGATCTAGATTAAGTACTACATTTACATTATCTTTTTTAATAATATTTAAATGTTCTTTAGTAAAGCTAGTCCCCATTAATGCAACAGCATTATCTATACCTATAGAATGAAGCCTTATAACTTCCATAAAACCTTCACTAATAATAATCTCTTTCTTCTTTTTTATCTCATTCTTAGCATTATAATAATTATATAAAATACTTCCCTTTTTAAATATATTAGTTTCTTTTGTGTTAACGTATTTAGGACTATCAGAGTTATCATACTTTCTACCACTAAAACCAACTACATTACCAGAGTTATCTCTAATAGTAAACATTATTCTGTTAACAAATAAATCTTTTAAATTACTAGATAGCCCACTTTCTTCTAGTAGTGAGGCACTATATTTTTTACTTAAACCTAAACACAAACCACCTGATAAAGATAAACCTATATCAAAATAATCAATAATCTCTTTTGTAAGATTTCTTTTACTTAAATAATCTCTTGCCAAAGAGCCTTCCTTTGTATTTAAGTTGTTCTTATAATATAAAAGAGCAACATTATAAACATCGTATAAATCTTTATAAGGAGAATTAACTTCTTTTTTACTAACTTCTACATTAATATGAGCATTCTTAGCAAGAATTTCAATTGCTTCCATAAAACTAATATTTAAATAGTCTTCTACAAATGTAATAACATTACCAGAAGCACCACATACAAAACATTTAAATATTTGCTTATCTTTACTTATACTCATGGATGGAGAATGATCATCGTGAAAAGGACAAACTGCAAAATAGTTTTTTCCTTTTTGTACTAGTGGCAAATAACTTCCAATTGTATCAACTATGTCATTACTTCTTCTGATTTTTTCAATTTCTTCCTGAGTTATTTTTGCCATAAAAACCTCCTATTTAATATCCACCAACTACATACTTATTTTCACTTACTACTATAAAAGCACGACTATCATTTTCAGTAACTATTTTCTTTAAAAGTGGTAACTTCTTATTAGTAGTTGCAACAAATATCATATACTTATTACTAATTAGATCTTTACCTTTTATTCTACTTACACTAACTGCAAAGTTGTTATTCACTAATGCATCTACTACTTCTTTCTTTTGCTTTACAACTATGTTTACAGATACATTACTTGTTACAAATCTATCACTCAAATACATTCCAACCATTACCCCACATGCATAACCTGCACTGTAAGAAAGAGCTATTAAAAAAGCATTTTCTACTGAATTAAGTGCTTCTCTAACTACAAGAAACCATACAAACACTTGGATAAATGAAGTGATAACTGCATAAGTTGTTTTATCCTTAACCACAAATACAGTAGACATAGTTGACAAACTAGTGTCAACTATCCTAGCAATAAAAACTACCAAACATAAAATGACAATATTATCCATAACCACACCTCTTTTTATTAATGACTATATTTTATCAAAAATATCATATCTTGTCTATTTATTTTTACCAATTTATATTTATTTTATAAGCAAAATTGATGCCATAAGCATCAATTTTAATCATAAACAATTTCATAAGGATACGCACTACTACCATCCCCACTTTTCCAAACTAAATTTCCTTTTAAGCTTATGGTAGGACGAACACCGTTCGAGCGGCTGACATTGTAGCCGTAGTCGAGGCTGCCAGGGTAGTTCGAACCATCCACAATCCACGAGATAGCATTGTAGCCATCCCAGTCGCGAGGCGACAAGAGCCACCACCAGGTACTTCCTGTTATACTCGAACCAGTACTATTTAAATAATACCATACTGATGGATTGTTAGTCCATGCTAAACCTCCTGCATAACTAACTTCATCGGCTGTCATGAGTCCTATTGGATATGTTAGCTTTGCTTTTGCATTACTTCCTGAAAATGCATCTTCTGGTGTAGTGCAATCGTATGTTGGTGTCTTATTTGTATATAGTCTTGTATATGCAGCATAGTAGAATTCTGAACCAGTTGCACTATATGTTCCACTTGCTACATTTCTATCGTTACAATATACTGCTTCTGTACTTATATATTTTGTATAACTTGTTAAGTTATTACTATACCACGAGTCTATTACTCCTTTTACTACACTGCTATTTGTATTTTTACGATTATTTTCTAAAGATCCGCTTGTTCCATACATATAACCTACATACATCGAGTCATTAAATGAATTATTAAATTTACTCGTTCCTATATAACC
>CAKOIJ010000019.1 GCA_934086775.1 uncultured Bacilli bacterium
CATACTCCACGTTTTTGAGGACTCATGTTGTTAGTTCTTTTTCTATCTTTTGAGTTAAATCCAACATTTAATACTGGACTCTTACTCTTTCTTACTTTTTGTCCTCTTTTCTTTCTAACTAATTGGTTAATAGTAGTCATATTAACTCCTTTCTCGTACACACTTCCTGGTGTATCGCGTTTATAATTTAAATTAGAGTTTTTTAAAAAACTCGAACAAATTAACTATACCATTTTATAATGGTTTTGTCAAACTTTTTCTATCCATTTTATGTAAAAAAAAGAGTTTTATTACAATTTTAAAACTCTTGCACTAGTATTTTTTCTTATTTCAGGTAATTTGTTCTCTATTAAATCTATTAATAAAATTACCTCATCTACTACTTGTATATTACTATTTGTTTTTATTTTAATCACATTATTAAATTCATTAAATACATAACTTGGATATGTTTTTAAACCAAAATCAATTACTTTTACTTTAGTTAGTTCAGAACCTTCTAAAAATACTTTTTTATTTTCTATTATTTCCAAACACTTAATTAAATCTAAAAATAAATCCCTTAAATAGTTGTCATTTTTAGAAACTTTATTTATAATTTCTACTTTTTCAATTAATGGTACTTCAGTTAAATTAACTTTTTCGAGTTTCTTTTCTAAAACTATATTTAATAATGATAAAGTATACATTCTTTTAAATTCAGAATTTTCATTTCTATGTAAACTTAAATATTCACTGATTATAGTCATTTTTTAAGTACCTTTCTATCTCTACCTTTTATAAAGCCTCTTAAAGTTTCGGAATACAAGCTTTCTAAAAATATTTTATTAGTACATCTACTTCCTAATTCTATTCTTTTTAAAGAACCATCCCCATCATAAACATATAAAGGATTAACACCATATTTACATAGGGTATATACACGATTATTATTTACAATAGTTTTATTAGTTTCATACTTATGAATTACATTAACTTCTGTATCTTCTAGTAAATTGATTAATAAAAGAATTAATTTAATTAAACTTTTTATGTCTTCTTCATTAGATACATTTATAAATTCTCTTAGAAGTTCTTTATCAGATAGTTTAGTAAACCCATACTCTCCTTTTTCCCTTAAATTAGTAAATAATACACTTCTTAAATAGAAAACAATGTACTTAATTTTTTCATTATAGTTATCACTTGTAAAAATATTTTGATCTATTGGTAACGTTGTCATTAACCATACATCCCCTTTCGCAAGACAATATTGTACAATAATTTATACAAAAAGTCAACAAAAAAATAGTACTTTAACAAAGGATAAAAAGTACTACTCTAAACTTATCAAATGCCTTTATTATAGAGGTAATGAGAGATTAAATTAATTATAGTAAAAGCAATTGATTTCATAAATTTATTCTTTCTTTCAAAAGAATGGTACTTATTATAGCACACTTTTTATATTTGTCAAGTACCAAAAAAAGCACTTTTAATGTGCTTTTACTTCTTCTAATTTAACACTCACTAGTTTACTTACTCCACTTTCTTCCATAGTTATACCATAAAGAGAATCAACATATTCCATTGTTTTCTTTTTGTGTGTTATTATTAGTAACTGTGTTTTACCTTTATAATGGTTTATATATTCACCAAATTTTTCAACATTAACTTCATCAAGTGCACTTTCAACTTCATCAAGTATTACGAAAGGTACATCTTTTAAATTCATTATTGCGAATAATAAACTAATCGCAGTTAAAGTTTTTTCTCCACCACTTAGTAAACTTAATACTCCCGGTTTCTTTCCTGGAGGATTTGCTATTATTTCTATTCCAGTTTCTAGCATATTAGTTGGATCAGTAAGTTCTAGTTTAGCACTTCCCCCTCCAAACAATTCTTTAAATACTTTCATGAATTCATTATTTACTTTTCTAAAAGTAGTAGCAAACTTCTCAATCATAATGTCATCCATATCATTTATTATCTTAAGTAGATTTTGTTCACTAGTTACTAAGTCTTCTTTTTGAGTAGTTAAAAATTCATATCTTTTACTAACTCTTTCATACTCCTCTATACTAGATAAATTAACCTCTCCCAGAGTTTTTAATGTTCTTTTAATTTCTCCTATTAAAGTTTTAGCTTCGTTTATATCTATATTTAATTCATAATTGTTTCTAGCTCTTTCATAAGTTAAATTATATTCTTCACTTAATCTATTTAATAAATTATCTATTACAACTGATAATTTAGCCTCTTTAATATTTAAGTTATTTAATCTATCAGTGTTTTCTTTATTCTTAGAGTTATATTTTTTAAGAGTTACTTCTTTAAATTCTAACTCTTCAATAACTTCTCTTCTAAGTGTTTCTTTATTTATAATAGTTTGTTCTAATAACTTTTTATCTTTTTCTTTTTCATAATACTTACTTAACACTTCATCTAATTCATTATCTCCTTCATTTTTACCTAAAGTAGATAATTCTAAAGTAATTTTATTTAAGTTTTCACTATCTAAATTAATATTATTTTTAATATTACTTTCTTTTTCAGTACTAGAAAGTACATCTAAATTAGTTTTATAGATCATATTAACTAAATTACTTAAATTATCATCATTCTCTTTTAAACTATCTTCACATGAGGATATTTCATTTATTAAACTAGTAATATTTCTACTAATATTATCAAGTTCTGACTTATCAGTAAAATTAGAACTTGCTTTATTTATACTTCCACCAGTTAAACTACCTCCTACATGAATTATATCTCCATCAAGTGATGCAATTCTATATTTAGAGTTGATTTTTTTACTTATTATCAAAGCATTATCTATATTATCTACTACTATGCTATTACCAAGTTGATTTTTTATAATATTAGAATATTCTTTTTCATAATTAACTAAATCACTAGCAACTCCAATAAATCCTTTTATATCTTTTACTTCATTTAAAGAATTTTCATCTATATACTTTGGTTTTATCAAATTAAGTGGGAAAAAAGTTACTCTTCCTTTATTATTAGTTTTTAAGTATTCAATAGCTTCTTTTGCAGCTATATCATTTTCTATCACTATATAGTTAGTACTTCCTCCAAGTAAAGTTTCTATAGCTTGGCTATAAGTACTATCTACTTCTATTAATGAGCCAATGGTATTTTTAATGCCTCTTAAACTAGGGCTATTCAGTACACTTTTTACTGAATATGGAACTTTAGTCATGTTTTCTATATTATATAGAAGTATATCTCTTCTGTTAACTAAATTATATTTCTTTTTAGTTAGTTCATTTATTGTTTCTGTAAGCTTATTCTTATTAGCTTTACCTTTATTTAAATCATTATTTAAATCATTTAATTTATTAGTATTTTGATTTAATACTCTCGTACTTTCTTCAAGTTCTAAATTAAGTTTAGATAAATTAGTAGTTATTCTTAATTTTTCTTCTTCTAAATAGGATAGTCTTTGTTTTACTAAAGAACTTTCTTTATCATATTTATTTCTTTCTTTTAATAGTTCTTTTTTTGAATTAAGTTCATTTAACTCTTCTACCTTTAAAAGTAGTTCTTTCTGCATACTAGATACTTCATCATCGAGTTTACTTCTTTTTACTCTCAACTCTTCTATTAAAGTTCTTTCTTTTATATCGCTTGTACTTTCTTCACTTATAATTAATTCAAGTTTTTCTTTTTCTTCCTTTACTAAAGTATATTCATCATTAAAAGTAGTTATATCACTAGCTAGAACTCCAACTTCTATGCTTTCTAATTTTTCTTTGTTTTCTTTATAAATTAAAGCCTTCTCTTTTTCTCTTTTTAAAGGTTCTACACTAAGAGAAAGTTCATTTATTAGCATATTTACTCTTTCTATATTTTCATTAGTTCTTGCAAGCTTTCTTAATGTTTCCTCTTTTCTTTTTTTATATTTTACAACTCCTGCAGCTTCTTCTATAATACCTCTTTTTTCTAAACTATTTCCACCTAGTATTTCACTTATCTTTCCTTGGGGTATTATACTTAAGCTTTCTTTTGAACTAAAACTATCTATAAATAAATCAGTAATATCTTTAAGTCTTACCCTTTCTTTATTTATAAAGTATTCATTCTCTCCAGTTCTATAAACTACTCTTTTTATTTCTATTTCAGAAAATTCAAGTGGTAAACTTTTATCTGTATTATCAAGTATTATTTCTACTTTAGCACTTCTTGCTGCTTCCCTAGAAGAAGAACCATTAAATATTACATCAGTCATCCCATTTTGACCTCTTAAGGTCTTAACTGATTGTTCTCCCATTACCCATTTTAAAGCATCAACTATATTACTTTTACCACTACCATTAGGTCCTACTATACCAGTAAAGTTTTTACTAAGTTCTAAGTTAACATTGCTAGCAAAACTTTTAAATCCATTTATTTTTATCTCTTTTATATACATTAGTTACACCTCTATACACATTTATTAATGGCTTCTTTAGCAGCTGCTTGTTCAGCCTCCTTTTTGCTTGGACCTTTACCTGTTCCAAAAAGTATTCCATCCACTACTGCATTTACTATGAAATATTTTTTATGAGCAGGGCCACCTTCCTTTACAAGAATATATTCTACACTTTTTTTATCTGTTTGCACTAGTTCTTGAAGTGTACTTTTATAATCGTTTAAAAAGTCAACATTTTTTTCAATATATGGTACTATTAAATCATTAAATAAAACAAATACTTTTTCTATTCCAAGTTCTAGATATATTACCCCTATTACTGCTTCAAATACATCTGCAATTACAGTTTTATTAGGAAATCTTACACTGTTACCTGTTTTTATATAACTAGCTAAATTAATATCTTTAGCATATTCATATAAGGCGTTTTCACATACATATAAACTCCTTTTCTTACTCATTTCACCTTCATTATATTTATTTGTTTTATATATGTAGTCACTGCTAACTAGTTCTAAAACAGCATCTCCTAGAAACTCTAATCTTTCATAAGAAATTAAATTATGTTCATTTGCATAGCTAGTATGAGTTAATGCAATAGGTAGTAATTTACTTTTACTTAAATCTATTCCATAATTAAGTAATTCTTTCATATTCTAGTCCTTCTTTCTTTGTTATTAATTCTTTATAGATATTATTATACCAACTTTAAAAGAATTTTTCTATTCTTTATTTATTTTTAATAAAATTTCTAGTATAATTAAATAGGTGGGATATGAAAAAGGTTTTTATTAAATTAATAAATATGTATCAAAGGACTCCACTTCTAACCCATGCAAGTTGTAAACTTTTACCCACTTGCAGTGAATATTCTAAAATAGCAATAGAAAGATATGGAGTTATAAAAGGGTTCTATCTTACCATCAAAAGATTATTTAGGTGCCATTTTACTAAAGGAGTAAAAGTTGATATGGTGCCTATTAAGGAGAAAGAATGAAAAAAATTTTAGTTATTTTATTAAGTTTAGTTTTATTAACAGGATGTTTTGGTAAAAATGAAGAAACAACAAAAGTAGCATATACTACTTACTATCCACTTGAATATGTTACTAGTTATTTGTATGGAAAGTTTGCTACTATTAAAAGTATTTATCCAAATGGTACAGATCCTTCTAAATATGAACTTACTGATAAACAAAAGACAATTTATGCTAAAGGAAATGCTTTTATTTATGCAGGGGTTTCTAGTGAAGTTAAACTTGCAGCTGATTTTATTAATAGTAACCCTAATATTAATATAATTGATGGTACTAAAGGTGTATCATTTAATGATGATATTTCTGAACTTTGGCTTGATCCTTCTAATTATTTAATGATTGCAAGGAATATTAAATCTACTTTAATAGATTATACTAACAGTCTATATGATGAAGAAAAAATAAGCAACTTATATAAAGAATTAAAAGTAGGAATAAGCGAAATAGATGTTGAACTTACAATGATGGGTAAAAACGCATCTAGAAATAATATATTTGTTACTGATAATGTCTTTAATTTCCTAAAGAAGTATAATATAAATGTTATTTCAGTAGATAGTAAAAATGAAAGTAATACTAAAAGTTATAATGAAGCTAAAACACTAATTAGTAAGGGTGATATTAAATATGCATTTACTATTAAAGGTAAAGTTTTAGATAGTATGGCAGAAACATTTATTAAGAATAATAATTTAGAAATAGTAGAAATTGATCCTATGTACACTTTAAGTGAAGAACAAAGAAAAGATGGACATGACTATATAAGTATTAT
Source organism: uncultured Bacilli bacterium (assembly GCA_934086775.1). Classification (GTDB taxonomy): domain Bacteria; phylum Bacillota_I; class Bacilli_A; order RF39; family UBA660; genus CAG-628. Next base: position 6,226 of record CAKOIJ010000019.1, read on the forward strand.
GAATGATAATATTACTAAATTTAAAACAGAGTTATTTAGATAACTCTGTTTATTTTTCTATACCAAGATATTCATAAGTTTTATCAGTCACTTGTCTTCCTCTTATAGTCCTTTTAATAAATCCTTCTTGTAAAAGAAAGGGTTCAATCACATCTTCAATAGTAGTTACTTCTTCTCCAATTGATGCAGCTATACTTTCTATTCCAACTGGGCCACCATTAAATTTATTAATTAAACTTTCTAAATACTCTATATCGGTATTATCAAGTCCATATTCATCTACTTTAAGTTTGGTTAAACTTTTATTAGTTATTTCTTTATCTATTGTTTCTAGTCCATTTACAAGTGCAAAGTCACTTACTCTTTTAAGAAGTCTATTTGCTATTCTAGGTGTTTTCCTACTTCTTTTAGCAATTGTATATGCAGCTTCCTCTTCTATTTTTAAATCTAGTACTCTAGCACTTCTTTTAACTATTTCAGTAAGTTCTTCATCTTTATAATATTCAAGTTTACAAGTAATTCCAAATCTATCTCTTAAGGGACTAGATAAGTCTCCAGCGCGTGTAGTTGCGCCCACTAAAGTGAAAGGTGGTAAATCTATTTTAATATTTCTACTTTGTCCTTCACTTCCTACAATTATATCTAGTTTAAAATCTTCCATTGCAGAATATAATATTTCTTCTATATATTTTGGTATTCTATGAATTTCATCTATAAATAATACATCATAAGGTTCTAAACTACTCAATATAGCAGCTAGGTCTCCACTTTTTTCAATAGTTGGTCCACTTGCAGTTTTAATGTTTACACCCAGTTCATTAGCAATTATATGACTAAGAGTTGTTTTACCCAGTCCTGGAGGGCCATATAAAAGTACATGATCTAAACTTGTGTTTCTTAATTTAGCAGCTTTTACAAAAACTTTTATATTTTCTTTTACATCTGTTTGTCCAATATATTCATCAAATACTTGTGGTCTTATTGTTTTCTCAAAACTATCTACTTCTTGGTATTCACTATTTAATTCTTTGTTCATCATTCCTCCTATTTAAGCAATAATTTTAAAGCTTCTTTTATTTGATTTTCTATAGGTAAAGATGAGTCAACATCCTTTATGACTTTATTTATATCTGGTTTTTTGTAGCCTAAACTAAGAAGTACTTCAATAAGTTCGTTATTTAAACTTACTGTTTCTTCTTTAGAAACTAGTTTCCCTTTTAAATCTAAAATAATTTGTCTAGCAAGTTTCTCTCCTACTTTTGGAAATTTTTCTAAATATAAAATATTTTCTCTTTCAATTGCATCTTTTATTCCTTCGAGTGTTCCACCTGCTAATATAGGAAGGGCTATTTTAGGACCTAACCCTTTTACATTTATTAACTTTAAGAATAGTTCTCTTTCTTCTTTAGTTTTAAAGCCATATAAAGAATATTCATCTTCCTTAACTAAATTATATAAATAAACTTTTACACTTTCCTCTTCTTTAAACAAGTATGGGTTTGGAGTATATACTCTAAAACCAATACCTCCTGTGTATATAACAATATAACTTGCTTCTACATTTTTAATAACTCCTTCAATAAAATCTAGCATATTTTACCTCCACTTTAATTGTATAACAAATACTTAAAAGTCGCAAGTTATTTAACTTTATTTTTTTAAATAAAAAACTAAGTACATTTTTATGCACTTAGTTTTGAATTAACTATTTCGCTAACTAATTTGAAATCTGCTTTACCTTTAAGTCTAATATTTGCTTCTTTCATAACTTTACCCATATCTTTTTTACTTTCAGGTTTAACTTCCTCAAATATTTTATCTATTTCTTTTTCTATTTCTTCTTTAGATAGTTGTTCTGGTAAATATTTACTAATTAATTTAATTTCTCTTTCTAAATTATCAGCTAGATCATTTCTACCAGCACTTCTAAATTCTGTAATACTTTCTTTGTGTTGTTTAACTTGTCTAGAAGCAACTTCTATAACTAAATCATCATTAATTTCCTCAAGTTTATTATTTATTTTTTGAAGATCAATTGCACTTTTAAGAAGTCTTATTGTACTTAATGACTCTTTGTCATGACTTTTCATGGCTTCTTTCATATCATTATTTATATTATCATATAATGCCATTATTTAGCCTCCTTTGTAATTAAATTAATATTCATAAATAATCTTAATTATTATGTTTTTTATTATTTCTTCTAGCATTTTTAATAGCTTCTTTTTTAGCTTCTCTTCTTACAACGCCTGGTTTAGAATATTCTTTCTTTTTCTTTACTTCAGAAGGGACTCCACTTCTTTGAACCTTAATTTTAAATTTCTTTAAAGCATATTCAATGTTTCCATTCTTAACTTCAACTCTTGTCATTTCCTTTCCCTCCCTTCATTACTACTAGAAATTATATCACTTTAATAACAAGATTTCAAGAAAATTGTAACTATTTGTTGGATGTGTATTTAATAAAATACTTTTTCTATTAGTTCACTTTTAAATCAAAAAGAAAACTCTACCAAAATTGGTAAAGTTACTCTACATTTTCAACTAGGATCATTTATTAGTCGCACCACCTAGAAATGTCTAAAATAATTAGAAGCATTTTATTGGATTCATATTTAACAAAATACCCTATAAATCTATTTTAAGTTTAAGGTAACTTCTATAAAGCAAGTAAATTATTATATAGAATAATGATATATAAAGTATAGTATAAGACACTTCTAAAATAAAGTTAGAATAAGTTACACCTATAAAGTAATAACTAGGATCAAAACTAAATTTATTTATAGTTATGTTTACTGGGGATATAACTATATATAGAATTAACAAGAAGTATAAATAATTTAATCTTTTTGAAGTTAAACTAAATATAAAGAATAGTATATTTAATAAATTAATTAAAATTATATTTTTAAATACAAAGAAAGTTAGATATATTATCATACTTATATTATAAACATCATGATTAACTATTTCTTTATTTAAATTACTTACTAAGAAAATAATAAACGGTATTAGATAGACAATTAAGAGATTTACTGTAATAAGTAAAATAATCTTTTTAATACACTTTTTAATAAAAGTTTTTCTATTATTAAGTCTTAATATATAATTATAATTATTTTTAATTTCATTAGTAGTTTTACTAGTTATTCCCATTGTTATAAGGAGGATTGATGCTATACTAAAAGGGTTAGTTATACATTCGAAGTAATTAATAAATATATTATTAGAAGAAGTACTTGTAATATTAAAAAGTACACTTACACTTCCTAAAATAATAGTAAGTATAGTAAAAAATATGTAAGTTTTGTTTTTTAACATATATAAGTTATTTTTCATCTATTACTTTTCCTTCTGTGAATTTAATTATTTTATCTACATTTAAGTTAACTAGGTCTTCTTTATAATGTGTACTTATTAAAATTATTTTATCTTTCTTAATACTATTTATATACTTACATATTTTTTTTACTGTTTCTTCTTCTAAAGCATTAAAAGGTTCATCGAGTAATATTATTTTTGTTTCTTCTACAAATGTAGCCGCTAGGGCTAGTTTTTGTTTCATACCTTCTGAAAATTTAGAATATATTTTTTTGTTATTTTCTAAATTAACAAGGTCAAGAGTTTTTTCTATCTCAATGTTCCCTACTTTATGTTGGATATTTGTTAGTACTTTTAAATTATCGAAAGCATTCAAATCATTAAAAAACTCTGGTTTTCCTATAAATGCGCGCATACTAGGCGGGAATTTATCATTACTACTATAGTTTACTTTGTCAAAAAGCACTTCTCCGCTTGTAGGATAATATAGTCCAGCTAGTACTTTAAAAAATACACTTTTACCACTTCCATTTTTACCTGTTATACCATAGATATTTCCTTTTTCAAATTTTAAATTAACATTATCAAAAACTGTATTTCCTTTAAATTCCTTCTTTAAATTAATTACTTCTATCATAAGTTTTCTCCCTCCATAATTGTTATTACTCTTTCTTTATTTTTAAAGATTATATATAAAGCTAATGAAGATAAAATTACTAGTACCATTTTAATAACAGTCATAGTTATTAGCTTAGGATTGCTTATATCTGAAAGACTAATTAATTCAAGCATATTAATGTCACTTATTTTTATAGAGTTATAATAAAATTTAAATGAGCCAACTAATAGTATAGTTATTATATAAAATGCAGAAGTTTTTACAAATGATATAATATTATTTTTACTTCCTAAACTAAAGATAAATGATATGTTTATTAAAAAGATACTTTGTAGTAATGGGTTTATTAAATAAAGTAATATAAATCTTATATTTATAAATGATAAATCAAATGAATTAGTAATCATAATGGTATTTATTATTAGTAATAAGATAAATAATATTGGATATATAATATAACGTAAATTATATGAATATATTTTCTTTATGTATTTGTTATAAGATATTCTATTTAAATAGTTTTTTATAGTTAAACTACTAAAATAATATGTAGTTATAAATGTCCAAGAGAATATTAGTAGAAAATACATTATAAATGTATAAACAGATACTTCTGTACTTGTAAGTTCTAAAAATGTTTCATTATTATTTTTTATTAAATTGTAGTTGTTTTTAATAATTTTACATTCTTTAGAATTATTATTTTGACAAAAAATATACTCTTCTCTTTCTTTAATAATATTTTTACATATTTGGTTATTTACATTTAAACAATTATTATAACTTTCTTCTTTATTTTTTAATAATTCGTTTTTATAATTTTTATATTCTAAAAAATTAAATATAAAAATTAATAATATAAAAGTTAAAACTATACTAAAGATTACCTTACTATATTTCATATGTTACCTCAAGTTTATTATACTTTAATATGAAAGGTATGTCAAAAAAAATGTGTAAAATAACTAGAAGTATTTATTGGACGCATGTTTAATAAAATGTTTCAATCTTAAAATTCATTTTTAAGTTTAAGACAAATTCCGTTAAAAAGTACTTCGTTATTTAGCCTTAACTATCCATACGCCTTTTTTAGTAGCACCTGTTCTTTCGATTAGTCCTTTTTCTATAAGTGTCTTTATATTTCTTTGAACTGTTCTAATATTAACACCTAATAGTTTTGACAACGCCTCTTGTGTAATAGTTGACGAATCTAACATTAAATTAATAATAGACTTTTGAGTTTCGGTTAATTCTTTGATTTCTTCAGTTTCTTCTCTAAACTTATCTTTATTAAATGGAAAAGTAACTCTAATAAAATTAGGAAAGAATTCAAATGATTTTTTATCATAACTTTGAAGTATTCTTATTATACCTGTACCCATTTGTTCAACTAAATCTAAATCATTAAATACTTTCATTAGTTCTTTATTTTTAGGTAATGAGTATCCTTCTAAAAATTCTTCCTTTGTAGTAGATGGCTGAATACCACCATTTGATGAGATTACTAATCTATCACTAAACATTTCAAACTTTGGAGCATATTCATTAGACCAATCATTATGTACGATAGCATTGACTACTGCTTCTCTTACTGCAGCGAAATCATACATTTTAATTTCTTTTCTTTCTGGATATTCTATTTTAGTAAATATTCTATTTTCTATTTCAATTTTGTTTAAAATATTTTTAGTTGCTTTAACAATTGAACAATTACCAAAGTTTTCATTTTCAATCAAATTAACCGCGTTAGTTCCTTCATATTTGCCAAATCTAATAGGAATAGTATTATTATCAGCCAGTAAATAAGCATTATAATTATATTTACCATCATTAGTGTATAAATCTAACTGTTTTAAAAAGTTATTGTTAATATTAAAGCCTTTCTCTTCATAATATATTTTTAATTGACTAAAAGTTAGATTTTGTTTAGGAGATGCTATATTTCTCAATGATGTTCTGGTTCTCTTATTAACTCTATTATTAATCATGTCATAAGACATACTTTGTATTGAACTACCAACTCTAACAAAACAACTATCAGGTGTCAATCCCATACCTTTAATGTAATATGGATCTTCACTACCTTTTGCAATGATTATTTTAATATATTTCTTATTATTTTCTTCTAATACAACTACATCATAAAGTCCTAAGGTTGATGGCATAATATTATCTTTTATTCTATCTTTAATAGTTCGCTGTAGTAAATCAATATTACCATTTATACCAACAATGTCACCTTTATTATTAACACCAAGATAAATATTACCACCATTAGTATTTAAAAATGATATTACTTCTTCTTCAAACTTATCTGTCAATTTAACTTTAAATTCATTTCTTACATCTTCAATTACATCTAACATAATTTTACCTCCTAATTCTTGTAATCTAATTATACCATGTCGCAAGAAATGTCGCAAGAAAATGTCGTAAGAAAAATATTAAAATTTCTTGTATTCTTAAGTATACAATTACTAACAGTTTAAATATTGCCGTAAGAAATGTCATAAGAAAAATGTCATAATGTTACTTTATTATTTTTATTATTCAAAAAATAAAACATTTAATTTTAATTATTTATAGCCTTAACATTTACGTATTTGCAATATATGGATTTAAATTTTATTTACAAAAAAAATGTCCAATATTATTAGTAAATAGATTTTTTTTACTAATTATAGTATAATTAAATTGAGGTGTAAAAGTGATAAAATTTAAAAAAAATACTGGATATGCTAATCGTGGTATGTTTCTAGAGAATCTAATCAATAATACTAATACATACTACTTAAGTAAGGATATAGCAGTAATATATAAAAAACCTACACCTATTAAGGTTCTTAATATATCTTATAGAAGTGAAAAAACTACACTTATTGATAAAGCTGTTTTTAGTGAAACTAGTACTCTTGACTATAATGGTATATATAAAGGAAAGTATATTGAGTTTGATGCTAAAGAGTGTAAAAGTAAAACATCTTTTCCTCTTTCTAATATAAAAGAGCATCAAATTAACCATATTAGGAATATTATTAATCATGGTGGAATAGTATTTTTAATTATATTTATGAATAATAAATTTTATTTATTTAAAGGAGATACACTTCTAGATTTTATAAATAGTACTGATAGAAAGAGTATTCCATTTGAAGTGATAGAAAGTAAAGGATATGTAATTAAAGAAGGATATATGCCTAGAATAGATTATATTAAAGTAATAGATGAAGTATATTTAAAGGAGGAGAAAAATGAAATCTCTAAAAAGTAAAATTAAATTTAATGAAATAAGGAATAAAAAAGAAAAATTAAAAGCAAAATTTAAAAAGAAGGATAAAAGTACTACTCCTAAAGAAAAGAAACCTAAAAACAAAGCTAGACTTTGGTATAGAATTTTAATTGTTGTTACAGGGCTTGGAATTGGAGTTTTTGGAATTATGTTTGTATTTGCACTTTATATTGTAATAAGTGCACCTGACTTTAATGAAGATGATTTATTTAATAAGGACTCCACTATTATCTTTAAAGCTAATGGTGAAGTATTAACTACTCTTGGAATGAATGCAGGAGATGGAAATGTTGAAAAGAGAACTAAGCTTACATATGAAGAACTTCCTGAAGTACTAGTTGATGCAGTTGTTGCAACTGAAGATTCTAGATTCTTTCAACATAACGGTGTTGATTTAGCTAGATTTATAAAAGCAAGTTTAGGACAACTACTTGGTAATTCCGGTGCTGGTGGAGCTTCTACTTTAACAATGCAAGTCAGTAAAAATGCACTTACAGATACTACATCTAGTGGTATTAAAGGTATTATTAGAAAGTTTACAGATGTTTATTTATCTGTGTTTAAAATAGAAAAACAATATACTAAACAAGATATTATAGAACTTTACTTAAATAGCGAATTTTTAGGAAATCAATCATTTGGTGTTGAACAAGCAAGTCAAGTTTATTTTGGTAAAAGTGCAAGTAATTTAAGCCTAACTGAAGCTGCTTTAATTGCTGGGTTATTCCAAGCTCCAAGTGCATATGATCCTTATGTTTATCCTGAAAAAGCAACTGCCAGAAGAAATCAAGTGTTAAATTTAATGGTAAGACATGGTTATATTACTAAAGAGGAAGCACAAATAGCCAAAGATATTCCAGTAAAAAGTTTACTTACTGAAAGAAAAAGTCATTTAAATATTTATCAAGGTTATATAGATACAGTTATTGAAGAAGTAATGGATAAATATGATGTTAATCCATATAAGGTTCCAATGGAAATTTACACTTATTTTGAAAGTGAAAAACAAGATGTAATAAATAGTATATATAATGGTAGTAGTGGTTATAAATTTAAAGATGACGCTATTCAACTAGCTGTTGCAGTAGTAGATAATAAAACTGGCGCTTTAATAGCTGTTGGAGCTAGAAGAAATGATAAAGGAGAACTAGGATATAATTATGCTACTATGATTAATAGACACCCTGGTTCAACTATTAAACCTATACTTGATTATGGCCCAGCATTTGAATATTTAAACTGGTCTACTTATACCCCACTTTTTGATGAAGAAGTAAGTTATTCTAAAGGTGGTACTATTAAGAACTGGAATAATAAATATGAAGGTTTAGTTACAACAAAAAGAGCTTTATCAGCATCAATGAATACAGCTGCTCTTCAAGCATTTCAAGCTACTAGCAATGAACAAAAATGGAATTTTGCAACTAGTCTTGGAATTACACCAGGTAATGCTGGAGGTATAATACATGAATCTGCTTCTATTGGTGCTTTTGAAGGGGTTAATCCTAAAAAACTAGCAGGAGCCTACAGTGCTATTGCAAATGGTGGATATTATACTGAACCACATGCTGTTAAAGGTATTAAATATAAAGAAAGCGGAAACATAGAAGAAAAGAAATATACAAGAGAAAGAGTTATGAAAGAAACAACCGCTTATATGCTTACTGATATTTTATTTGATGTTACTACATCTAAAGCTCATGTAAGTGGAACACAAGTTGCTTCTAAAACTGGTACAAGTAGTTATGACACAGACTTTTTAAAAAAATTGGGTTTATCTAATAACGTTATTCAAGACTCTTGGGTTGCTACTTATAATCCTGACTATACTATTGCATTTTGGTACGGATATGATGAACTTACTAAAGAAATGGTAGAAAAGAAACAATATAATTTAATGAGTAATGCTACTACTAACAGAAATAAAATTCATGGTGTTTTAGCCAAAGGTATTTTTAATACAGGAAGTAATTTTACTGTACCAAAAGGACTTAATCAAATAGAAGTTGAACTTGAAACTATACCTGCAAGATTAGCAAGTGAAAATACACCTGAAGATTTAAAAGGTAAATTCTATTTTATAGCTGGTACAGAACCAACTGAAGTAAGTACTAGATTTACTACTTTAGATAATCCTACAAATGTAAAAGTAGTTGAAACAGGATCAAGTGCGAATGTTTCATGGTCTAGTCCAGGTACTCCTAGTGCAGTTGATATTAATTATTTAACTAATTATTTTAGTTCTAACTTTAAAGACTGGGCTGAAAAGAATTTAAATAAAAGGCTTACTTATAATACACAAAATATTGGAACATATGGTTTTGATATATATTTAAGAAGTGGGGCTAATCTAACGTATGTTGGAAGAACTAACGAAAACTCTTATACTATAAAGAATACAAATAATTATGATTCAGTTGTAGTTAAAGCTTCATATTCAATTTATAAAGGAAACCAAAGTACAGGGGCAGTAGCTGAATTAACGGGTTCTACTACAAGTTTCTCAGTAGAACTTGAAGCTATAGAAATGCCAAGTGGTGAATATATAGTTCACCCTACTTATAAGCTTAATGATACTGTTGGCAATCTAGGACTTAGTACAATTAAATTCTTAATAAATAATTTAGATGTTACTAAAACTATACCTAGTTCAGATATGAAGTATGAAATTAGTGATTGTACAAATGCTTGTACTAAAGTAGATAAAATTAATACCTCTAAAGTAGGTGAATACGAAATTAAATATATAGTTAATTATCTAGGTACACCTTATACAGAAATTAGATACGTACATGTAAAAAACGGTTAATAAACCGTTTTTATTTTGATATAGCTACTGTAGCAGTACTACTTGCTATTTGTAATAATTCATCACTAGTAAGACTTTCACCAATAATATAATATTCCTTACCATTACTACTCCAGTTTAAACTAGTTGGAGTTAATATACCTAAAACATTACCATATTGTACTACATCTCCGCTTACTAAGGTTGTTTCATGTTCTGAACTTCTACCACTTGCTTCTTCTATCATTATGAAAGGTTTAACTCCTGTATAAGTTAGTATAACTCTTTCTTTATCTTCATTAGATATTACTTCTTCTCCACTGTATTTAGTGCCACTTGGTAAATACATAGGATATACTACATTATCTAGAGTTTTACTAACATTTTCATCAGTCTTTACTTCCTTAACACTATTATTTAAATTAAAGTATTCTTTATCATATTTAGTTTTTATATCTATTTTAGTAATAACCATCTTAATAGTTTCTACACCACTTTTATTCTTAACTACTATTTTATTAGGTAAATAATCATTTCCTAAAGTAATTTCTTCTTCTTTAAGTTCACTATTATTTGGATAATTTACTTTACTAACTATAGTAAATTTATTATCTTTATTTATTACACTTCTCTCACTATCATTATTTATATCTTTTAGAAGTGTTTCTAGTATATATGTTTGACTACTATTAGTAGGCCATTCACTTTGAAACTTAAAACTCTTATTAATACTAGGTGTTACTACATAAACACCTTCATCATTTTTAAGAATTATTTGTTCATGATTATTTTCCTTATTAACTAAACTTACTTTATAATAATTTCCTTTCTTAAATGTAACATCTACATTATAATTATACTTATCTTCATTATTGGTTATTTCCATTTCTCCAATTAAATGATAATTATCTAAAGAATTAACTTTCTTTTCAAACTCCTTTACTACATTCTCATCATTCTTACCACAACCAACTAACATAAATAATGAAAATAATACTACTAAAAACTTTTTCAAAATAACCCTCCTTTAATTATTTACATTAAATTATATTTAATTCTTTACTCTTTATGTATAAAATATATTAAAATGATTAAACTAATAACATAAGGAGGTACTAAAGTGCAAAGTTTACAAAAAATAGCATTAGCCTTAACAATAATAGGTGCATTAAACTGGGGACTTGTTGGTTTATTTAATTTTAACTTAGTAGAAGCTATATTTGGTGTAGATGCTTTACTTACAAAAGTTATTTATTCTTTTGTAGGATTAGCAGGTATAATTAATGTAGGTCTTTTACTTACACCTTTTACAAGTAATAATACAAAATAAAAAGTATGAATGATTAATTTCATACTTTTTTAATTATTTTTATATTTTTTTAATATATTCTTTTTATTTATTCTTACATTTTGTATTGTAATTATACTTTTCTTATGTTATATTAACTATCAAGGAACAAGAAGTATCTTGGGTGTCTACCTGCTTTCAAAGGGGGTTTTTAAAAACTTTTCCTGAAGGGAGGTTTGATAGTATATGAACAAAAGGAAATATAATATTAAAGTACTTAGGTACGTATCTATCATTCTATTACTTGTTATTATTTTAATAACTGTAATAAAAAAGTGACACTTCAGCAAGGCTGAAATGTCTAATCTAACTATTAGGTAGACATTCGAATTACCGAATGTTCCTTTTTTATTTTATGAAGATTTCTCTTCTATATACATTATATAATATATTATTTTATTTTTCAAGTACTTTATATTGTACAAGTATATTGAGCGTTTTATATTATTTCTGCTTTTATTTGTTTGTTACAACTACTTTAATATTTTTTGTTTTACTTGTATAAGTTAATTTTACATCACTACCGGTTACATATACTGGAACAGTATATTGTCCAGGTTCAGTTATATTTGATAAGTCTACGTATGCTTTTATATCTGTTATTTCAAGACCTTCTAGTAAACTACCTACACCTTTTACTGAAACTGTAACTTGAGCATCTTCTCTAGATGCACCACTGGCTTTAAATTTCTCATTCAAGCCTTCCGTAGTAATAGTTACATTTTCAAAGTCTTTTGAAGTTTCTGCTTCCATTGTAACCGTTATTGTTACACTAGTATCACTTATACTTCTAGTTCCTACTGGTTTATTTATTATCTTTTGATATGTTTTATTAGTACTTAGTCCTGTAACATCTATTTCAACTTCTACGTAATTAATATCTGCAAGTACTGATTCATCTCCATAAACTGTTACATTTGTTATACTACTTGATATACTGCTAATAGCACTTCCGCTTCTTACTTCCCCTACAGGTACTATTTTTAATGGTACTGTTTTACTAGGACTAGTAATTGTAACAGTTGCTGTTACTTCATTTGGAACTATTTCTATACCATTTATTTGTTTACCTTTATCATCATATGCAATTAATTTTACTTCTTTTATTGTATATGTTCCACTTTCAGTTGCATTTATTGAATTCATATCAACTATTGCTTTTACATTTGCTACAGTATCTAGTTTTTCTTTATAACTTTTTATTATTATATCATCTCTATCCAGTAAAACGTTACTTACTACTAATGTTTCAGATAATTTATCAGTATTTATTACATCAATAGATAAACTTCTTACTTCACTAACTTTAGGATATATTACTATAGTAGCCGTACCAGGATCTAGTATATATTTAAGTTTTCTAATTGGATTATTATAAGTTAGATTTACTTTATGTGTTCCTTCAGTTAAATCAGTTAAGTCTAAACTAACTTTATGATCTCCATATTGCTGTGCTAAATAAAGTTCACTCTTTTTACCCATCAATACTATATCTGCCTTTTTAGGTAATCCTTCTATTACATATGCTTCATCATTATATTCGGCATCTACAGGTAAGTTTGACATTGTTATAGCCTTAGTATCTGAGAAACTTAAATATTGTTTTTGTACTAATACAAATACAAGAAATGAAAGCACTAATGATATATAAAGAAGTACATTAGGTTTATTGAGCATTCTATCAATAAATCCTGGTTTTAATGACAATTTGTTTTTTATATAGTATGCAAGTCTACTTATTGGAACAATAATTATTTTATCAAAGAAATCAATTATACTTTTGAATATTTTTACTAATACATTAGTTTTCTTCTTTTTCATCATTAACCTCACTTTCTTCTTCTAAAGACTCATCAGCATCAAAGAAAGTATCTTTTTTAGGTTGAAGACTATTGATTAACATCATTCTTGCATCTTCAAGAGTTAGATTATAATTAAGTTCTCCGTCCATTGCTATACTAACTCTTCCTGTTTCTTCACTTACACATATAGCAACAGCATCACTTACTTCTGCTATTCCAAGAGCTGCTCTATGTCTTGTACCAAGTCTTTTACTTAATGAAGTACTCATACTAGTAGGAAGAACACTTCCCGCACATGTTATTCTATCTCCCTCAATTATAACAGCACCATCATGAAGAGGGTTATTAGGGAAGAATATACTTATTAGTAATTCACTACTAATATCTGCATATAATTTATTTGCATTTTCTATATACTGTGCTAAACTGTAATCTCTTTCTATAATCATTAATGCACCAATTCTATTTCTTTTCATGTACTCTACTGCTTGCATTATTTCATAAACTACTTTCTCTCTTTCATCTACTGTAAGCACTTTATGTCTTCCTAGAAGTTGAGTTCTCCCTATACTTTCAAGTACATTTCTAATTTCAGGTTGAAATAATACTATTATTGCTATTGGTACACTTTCTATTACATATTCAAGAAGCATACCTACAGTATTTAAATCTAACCATGAACTAAGTAATTTTAATAATATAATAATTAATACTCCTTTAAATATAAGAGTTAGTTTTACATTATTTTTTATGTATTTAAGTATGTAGTAAAATATAAACCATAATATTCCTACATCTAATACTTTTTTTAATATATCAATTATTTCGCTTAAAGTCATATAAGCCTCCTTCATACTTTTATATAAATAATTATATAATAAAAAAGATATAATTACTATATCTTTTATTAATATGTACACTTATTTTTACGTTTATAATCCATTATTATCTTCTAAATCTAATTCTTCTATTGGTACTTCAGGTTTTTCTTCTAAATTTAATTCCTCAGTTAAAGGTTCTGTTTCATTACTACCAAATTC
>CAKOIJ010000020.1 GCA_934086775.1 uncultured Bacilli bacterium
GATAAACTTACACTATTATCTTCTTTATTATAAGTAGCAATAGTCCCATTCTTACATGTAATACTATCTATTTCATATTCTTCAATTAAATCATTATAAGAAATATCAGTCTTTTTTCCATTTAATGTATAAGCCTGTATACCCTCTGGTTTAGAAAACAATTTTTCTACTTTAGATATTTCTTTGTTATTTTCTTCTTTGTTATCTTTAACTATATAAGAAAATAATAAAGATATACTCAAAACTAAAGCTCCTAATATTATAAATAATTTTCTTTTCATACTAACCTCTTTTCTTTTTTAGACAACAAAAAGAGATAGGATTATCCTATCTCTTTAAAGCACATGAAAAACTAGAAGGTTTACTAGTTATTAATAATAACCCCCCCCCTAGTACTTTATTTTGTACAAGCGGACTATTGCTTTTCATGTTCTGTCTCTCCTTTGTTTTTTTGAATTTTGAAAAATTTGCGAATTAAAATGTATGTTATAGTTGCAAATTAAAATGTACAAATATTTTTCTACTCTTCTTTTATAGTAAAATAATACCACAAAAAGAATAGTATTACAAGATTTAATTTCTTGTACTCTTTGTGGTACTATTAGATATCAATTTTAAAAATTGATATGCCTCTTAAAAACTTTTTGTTTGTTGTGCTTTTTTATTTAGAAGTACCCAAGTTTAAGAAGTTGTCTTTTATTTTGGATGCTACTTCGTTATCCATAACAAGTAAGACTAGATCTCCTTTACTTTCTACGAGTACATTTTTATCTTCCACACTAACACATATCCATTTTGCTGGATCTACTTTTTCTTTTATTTCTTTTTTTGCTTTTTCTGCATCGTTACTACTATTTAATCTTACTAGTACGACTGAATGCGCTACTGAGGACATCAAAGGTTCTGAAGCTAAAGCTTCTTTATATTCAAAAGTTACATCCCCTAGATAATAACTTTGATTTTTTTTGGTTACTTTTGTTTGCTCTAACTCTAGGACATCCTCTTCATTTATTCCCTTATATAATTCTTTCATTATATCTGTTAATTTTCCGTCTAAATTAGTTTCTTTTTTTGTACAACCTACTATTATGAATACTATAAATGTTAGTAGTGTTAATTTAAATATTTTTTTCATTTTTACCTCCTTTATTTTAATGAAAAACTATTATTTATAATTGGAATGCTATACATAAATAATATATCTTTATTATTAAAATCTAATAATTCTATGTTTTTAAGTAATTTTGAATTTATGTATCTTAAATCTATTAGTGTTATTTTAGAATAATTTTCTATTAATAATGGCGCTAGCGAACTAGCAAATGAGTCTCTGAATATTATTAATTCTTTTTTAGATTGATTATTTGGATTATTAATAATTAGAAGTGGACTTGCACCACTTAAATAGATATCGTATTTATCAATATTATTTAAATAGTTTTCATTATATACTTTTTCATAAGTTTTCTTTTCATAATTATAAACTTCTGCACTATTAATTATATCATTAGTTAGGTAATTAATTTTATCATTTTTTATATTTGACACAGTTCTGCTGTAAAGTGCACCATAAAATGGAGCGTATTCTTTTTTTATACTTGGGAAAGCACTTTTATTTAGGTTCATTTCATTTTCTATTTTTCTGACTACTTTTTCTAGGTTTTCTTGTTTCCAGTGTATATCTGTTTTATAGTATGAACTAATATTTAATTCATTTGTTATGTCTATGTAGTTAAAGTAATTTAATTTGTTTTTTAAATAATTTATAAATTCATTATAATTAATTTTTGGCATTAGTTTGTCATTTATGTAATAATTTTTGTCTGGAATAGTCATAAAATATAAGTTATTACTTTTCTTTATGTATTCGTTATTTATATAATTTATTTTGTTTATAAAGTGATCAAGTGAATCATAATTGATATTTGATTTTACCTCAACTAAATGATTGTTCGTTATGTATACGTTGTTGTTTTCTTTTTTTAGTAATATGTTATTGGAAACTATTCCTTTTATTTTCCTAAAGTTTTCTCTTAATGGAAATTGATCTAGTAAGTATGTATCTATTTTAGAAGAATATTCTCCATTTAATAGGTTATCTTTTTCTAATTTAGGAAAGGATGCTAAAGTACGTCTTTCTTCTGTACTTATTAACTTATCTTTAGTAAGTATTCCTAGAAAAGAGAAAGTTAGTAGTGTTAAGTAAAATAGTCCTATTGTTATTTTTTCTTTCATGATAACCTCCTAAAACCTAAAATATAAGAATGGATTAAATGATTCATCTATTATGAATGCTGTTGATACTAATAAGAGAACTATTAGTAGTAGTGGCTCCATTAAGTTTATTATTTTGTTGTTTTTTAATTTGTTTATTATTTTGTTAAATACTTTTAGTGATATTAAGTATCCAAGTACTAATACTACTATATAGTTTTTAATGTAATAAATTGTCTCTAAGTTTATAAAATCAATATGATTTAGACCAAACATAGATTTTAAAGATATTAAAGCATCTTTTAAACCTTCATTATAGAAGAATACGAAACCTATTATTACTAATATATTAGTTAGTAAAGTTCCTATGAGTTTATGTTTATTTAAATAGTTATAAAAGAATTTTTTTTCTATAAGCAAGATTATTCCAAAATATAATCCCCATATTATGAAGTTATAACTTGCCCCGTGCCATAATCCTGTTAGAGACCATACTATCATTATGTTAAATAGTCTTCTTAGTTTGTTTACTCTGCTACCTCCTAGCGGTATGTAGACATAATCTTTAAAGAAACTTGATAGTGATATATGCCATTTTCTCCAAAATTCTGTCATCGTTTTTGAAGTAAATGGATAGTCAAAGTTTTCAAGTATAGTAAAGCCAAATATTAAGCCTAAGCCTATAGCCATATCAGAGTATCCTGAGAAATCAATATAAAGTCTTAGTATATCTGTTATAGCTTTTAACCAATATGATACAACACTTTTAGTTTCTAATAAAGTTAAACTATTTACCAATCCTCCAAGCACATTTGCTATTATTACTTTTTTAGATAGTCCAATTATAAACCTTGTTATTCCTTTGGATATCATTTCTTTGGTACTTGTTCTGTTAACTAATTGTTTTTCTATTGTTTCATATCTTACAATAGGACCTTCTAATGTGCAAAAGAATAGAGATATGTATACTAAGTAATTTAATAAGTTATTGCTAGGTTTTACTTTTTTATTATATACATCTATTAAGTAACTTATGTTTTTAAATGTATAGAAACTTATTCCGAGTGGGATTATTACATTTATATAGTTAATATTAGAATTAAATATGTTATTTATGTTTTCTAATAAAAAATTAAAATATTTAAAATAGAAAAGTAATCCTAGGTTTAGTGTTAAACCTAATATTAAATATATTTTTTTGTTTTTTGAAACTAGTTTTTTACCTATAAAGTAGTTAATTATTCCTGATAGTAAAAGTATTATTATATATTTTGGTTCTCCATAAAAATAGAATAATAAACTTCCAATTAACAATATTATATTTTTATACTTTGTTTTTGATACAAAATATATAAAAAGCATCATTGGTAAAAAGTAGTATAAAAATGTTACGCCTGAAAATACCATGTTACCCTCCTAATATATTTCAATTATAACATACCTTTA
Source organism: uncultured Bacilli bacterium (assembly GCA_934086775.1). Classification (GTDB taxonomy): domain Bacteria; phylum Bacillota_I; class Bacilli_A; order RF39; family UBA660; genus CAG-628. Next base: position 3,661 of record CAKOIJ010000020.1, read on the forward strand.
GATAATTTGATATAAATAATTTATTTTAAAAGAAAAAACTTAAGAAACTATTTATTCTTAAGTTAGTCCATTAGTTTTGATATTTCATTATATAGTATTTTGTTTGCTTCTTCTATGGATAAGTTATTTATATTAAATGGTTTACCTATTTTAACTATTAAATTTTTACTCCTAAATTTATAGTCTCCTTTTATACCAAAAGGGACTAACAAAGAATTTGTTTTTTTGGCCATTGATACTGCTCCATATTTAAATGGTAATAATTTTTCCTTTGTTTTGTTTCTTGTTCCTTCCGGAAATAATCCTAAGGCTTTACCACTATGTAGAACTTCTAAAGCTTTAGCTGTAGCATTATCATCTTTTTTAGATCTGTCTACTGGAATTGCATGTACGGAAGTAAAGAATATTCTAGTTAATGGATTATCAAAGTACTCTTTTTTTGCCATGTAATATATTACTCTTTTTGTTGAAATAATTATGTTACATTGATCCATTAAGTGTTTATGATTTCCTACAATTATTATGTTTCCTTCTTTAGGAATATTTTCTTTTCCTATTATTTTAGGATTATAGTAAAATTTATATAAAGGTGTTAGTAAAAATTTTAATATTTTATATGCAATGTTATTCACTTTTTAGCTCCTTTTCAATTAAATTTTTGAGTTTATTGTTTTCTTTATCTAAGTCATCTATTAAATTATATGGTTTTAAGTAAATTAGTTTTATATTTTTTTTAAATAATCTGTAATTACCCTTTATTATGAACGGGCATATTAAAGAATTTGTTTTTTTAGCCATTGATACTGCTCCATATTTAAATGGTAGTAAATTTCCATCTTTACTTGTTGTTCCCTCCGGAAATATACAAACTAATTCATTATTATTTAATTTTTTTATTCCTTTTGATATGCTTTCTTTGTTTTTGCTTTTTCTATCTACACTTATTACTCCAGCATTTATAAATAGATATTTTATTATTGGTTTAAATATTTCTTTTTTTGCAAAAAAATTAATGTGTTTTGTTGTACTTGAAATTATTAGAAGTGGGTCTAATACACTTTTGTGGTTTCCTGCAAGTATAGCTCCTTTTTTGGGTATATTTTCTTTTCCTATTATTACTGGCTTATATAGAAACATAAATAGTTTTATAAATGGCCATGCGATAGAGTATGATATGTATTTCATTTTTTTACCTCAATTTAATTATAAGAAAAAAAATAATAATTATCAAGAGTTTGTCACAACTCATTAATTTACCCATATAATAAAACTAGAAAGTGAGGTAATATGAAAAAAATACACTATATTGTATTAAGTGTCTTTATTTTAGCTATACTTGGATTTTTAGGAGTTTATTACAGCTGTAAAGATGTTAAGAAAGTCCATAAGGTAAAAGTAGCAGAAGTAACACATAGTATTTTCTATGCTCCATTTTATGTAAGTATTCATAATGGATATTTTAAGGATGAGGGGTTAGATATTGAGGTTATTTTAACAAGTGGTGCTGATAAGGTAGCAAGTGCCGTTTTATCTGAAGATGTTAATATAGGTTTGTCAGGACTAGAGGCCACTATTTATGTTTTTAATAATAAAGCAAGGGATTATTTAGTTAATTTTTCTGGTTTAACTAAAAGAGATGGACAATTTTTAGTGGGAGACTGTAAATATAAAGATACTTTTAAACTAGATGATTTAAAAGGCAAGACAGTTTTAGCTGGTAGAAGTGGTGGAATGCCTTCTATGGTATTTATGTATGGTCTACACAAAAATGAAGTTAGTTTGGATGATGTTAATGTAGATACTTCTGTTGATTTCGCCAATTTAAGTGGTGCTTATATAAGTGGTCAGGGAGAGTTTGTTAATCTTTTTGAACCAACTGCTCTTGGAATAGAAAAGGAAGGATATGGGTGTGTACTTTCTAGTATAGGGCTTATGTCTGGAGAGGTGCCTTATACTGTATTTCATACTAAGAAGAGTTATTTAAAAAATAACAGAGATGTTGTTAATAAATTTAGGAAAGCAATAGATAGAGGGTTAGAATTTGTTAAAAATAATAACTCGGAGACTATTGCTAATGTTATTAAATCAGAGTTCACAGGAACTAGTTTTGATGACATAGTTAAAGTTGTGGATAGATATAAGGGTGCCGATTCTTGGCAAACAGATACAACTATTAGAGAAGGTGCTTATAATAATTTGTTGGATTTAATGGAATATAATAAAGTTATTAGTGAAAGGCCAAATTTTGATATTTTAGTTTATAATGAATAATGTGTTAACTGTTAAACATTTGAGCAAAAGTTATAATAGTTTAAGTGGTGAGGTTCTTGCTATCAGTGATGTTTCATTTTCTGTAAAGGAAGGTGAAATGCTTGCTATTATAGGTACAAGCGGATGTGGCAAGAGTACCATTCTTAATATTATTGCTGGACTTGATAAAGACTATTCAGGTAAGATTGTGTTTAAGGAAGATATCAAAGTAAGTTATATGCTTCAGGATGATACTTTATTTCCATGGTTAACAGTTATGGAAAATGCATCTTTAGGACTCAAGGTACAGAAGAAACTCACTTTAGAAAATATTAACTATGTAAAACATTTATTAAAGAAATATGGACTTGAAGATTTTATAGATAGAAAGGTTTCAAGTTTAAGTGGTGGAATGAGACAAAGAGTTGCTTTAATTAGAACTATTGCCACAAAGCCTGATTTGGTTTTACTTGATGAAGCTTTTTCTGCTCTTGACTATCAAACTAGACTTAAAGTTAGTAATGATATTTATAAAATTCTTAAAGAGGAAGGTATTACAGGAATTATGGTTACTCATGATATTGGAGAAGCAGCAACTATTGCATCAAAAGTAATAGTTATGACTAAGAGACCTTCTAGAATTAAAAGTATTTATGAAATGAAGTACGAGAATGATTTTAATGAGCCTCTTGATAAGAGAAAAAGTCCTTTGTTTAATCATTATTATGAAGCACTATGGAGTGATTTAGATGAGAGTAAGTGATAAACAAAAAAAGTTTTTAAAAAGGGCAAAAAGAAATAAAATATTTATTAAGGCTGTTCAGTTTTCTATATTATTTTTGTTAATATTTTTATGGGAGATTCTTGCTAGATACGAAGTAATTAATTCTTTTATTACAAGTTCTCCTAGTAAGATTATTATTAATATTAGTGATTTATTATTGCATGGAGGTTTAATACATCATATTTTAGTGACACTCGCAGAAACTTTAATAGCTTTTTTGATTACTTTGTTTATTGGGTTATTAATTAGTACTTTGATTTATAGATTTAAAACTTTTGATAAAATAATAGATCCTTATTTAACAGCTTTTAATAGTTTACCTAAGGTTGCCTTGGGGCCTATACTTATTATATGGGCTGGGGCTAATACTAAAAGTATTGTTTTAATGGCAATTTTAATTAGTATTATTGTTAGTATTCAGTCAATTAGTGTTGGATTTAAGAATACAAATTATAACAGAATTAAATTACTTAGGAGTTTTGGTGCAAGTGAGTTTGATATTTTAAGATATGTTGTAATCCCAAGCAACTATAAAGTTATAATCAATAGTGCTAAGATTAATATAGGATTATGCTTAATTGGTGTAATTATGGGTGAGTTTTTAACAAGTAAAGCTGGTATAGGGTATTTAATTCTTTATGGTTCACAAGTATTTAATTTGACTTTAGTTATGAGTGGTATTGTTGTACTTCTTGTTATTTCAATCATACTTTATAAAATAATTAATGTAATAGAAAAACATTTAGATTATTAGTCTAAATGTTTTTATTATGCTGGTAAGTATTCTCCTCTTACTGTTATATTTGTTACAAATATTTTACCTTGACTAGCATTTTTTGCATCACTTTTCAAGTATGCATATAAGTTATATGTTTTTGTTTCGCCTTTTTTAATTAATATGTTCTTTGCTATTTTATGCCTGTTATCTGTACTATCTAGTGTATCTGAGTATAATTGTATAGTTGGTGTTGCACTTCCTTCAGCAAATCCTATTTTAACTTCTGTGTCATCAACACCTCCAGTGTATGTATTATTAATACTGCCTCCTGGGTAAGTGCTTGCTTCAGTAAATGATAATCCTGTAGTATCTTTTTCAAGAAGTACTGTTATGTATAAATCTAAGTCTCCATTATTTGTTAACTGAAATGTATATGGTCTGAGATTTGCCCATTCTGCTGATGAAGTCGGATCTGCAGTCGGATAGATAGGTACATGTTTTGTTGTGCCGTCACTTGATGTGATAACACCTATTACATTATCCTGATTATTTATTTCATTATCACATTTTGAATTTACACACATTTTAAGTGATATGTTTCCAAATTTAATTGTGTCTACTTCAGATGTGGTTTCTACTTTAAATATAGCATATGAAAACATAACAAAAATGGTGCTGACTAAAATAACAGTACCAATTGTGATAGTTATTTCTCTTTTTATTAAACTACTTAATCCCATTGTCTCACCTTTATTATTTTACTTTACACTTATTATTATAAAATACTTTTTTATTTTTTACAAGTTAAAACCACTAAAAAAAACGAAAAAATGTTAAATTTCTTCTATTATGAAGTTAAAACTCACATTTTTTCCTTGTTCATTATTAGGCGTTTCACTGCTTAAATATAAATTTAATGTTATTAAATTTTTACTTTGTTGATTTATTTTTCCAGTAAAAATTTTATAGTAAGTAGACCCATTCTCATTTTTTGTTTTTAATTCTTTTAAGTAATTTACTTCATTGTTTATTTTTATTTTTAAATAGTCTTTATTCAATGTAGTATTTTCTTTAATAACAAAGTAAAGATTGTATTCTTTATTTGTTTTGTTAATATTATTTATTTCTATATTAATTGTTTCTTCTTCATTTACGTTATTATCATCTACTGGTACTAATGGTGATAAGTTATTATTAACATTTATAATTAAGTCACTTTCGTAACTAGTATAAGCATATGCTACTTTTGCTGCTCTTGTATCTAAGTTATTCCATATTTCCCTAGTTATAAATATTAGTGATATTAGAAAAACAATTTCAAATATTAAATAAAATATTTTTTTATTTATCATAAACAAACCCCCTGTTTATGGCTTTATATTGTACCACTTTAAATACATTATGTCAATAATTAAAACTCCCAGGTGGGAGTTTAGTTTTTAAAAAATTAATTTATAGACGCCTATTAAAGTATATAGGAGGAAGTTATATTCATTTTTATAGGAAGTTTTTTGTCTTCCTAGTATATTATATGTTTTACTTCAATTTGGAATAATTAATTTGACTATATAAATATAATCATCAATAAACGATATGTAATATTATTATTTATTCCTATATTTTTACTAGATAATTTTATTTCTTTTTCTACTCTCTAGTTTTACATTGTTGATTTTAAACTTTTTGATTTTGTGTTATCAGCACTTTTAACTTCTATTGCTGTCAATGTATTTTCAATTATTATGATAAAATCTACTTCAAGTGTAGAATTATATTCAAAATAATATATTTTTTTACTAATAAGTCTCCTATAACATTTTCGTATACTGTACCTTTATATATTCTTAGTTTCCCATAATCTGCATTGTGTGCATAATTTCCAAAAGAATAAAATAAATAGCCTAATTTTAGGCTATCCATTTCCAATCATTTACTTCTTTTATTTCGTGACCTTTTTCTTTTATTGTTTTAGTATGTTTTTCTAACATAGTTTCTGCATATTTTTTTAGTTCTATGTTTTTTTGTAGTTTTGGTACATATTTTATTACATCAAGTATTAGATGATATCTATCAATTTTATTTTGTACTCTCATATCAAATGGAGTAGTTATACTTCCTTCTTCAATATAACCTCTTACATGTAGATTAGTGTTTTCTCTATTATAAGTAAGTTCATGTATTACATTTGGATATCCATGGAAAGCAAATAATATTGGTTTATCTTTTGTAAATATTTTGTTATATTCCTGATCCGTTAAACCATGAGGATGTTTATTACTACTTTCTAATTTCATTAAGTCCACTACGTTTACTACTCTTATTTTTAAGTTAGGTGCTTTTTCTTTTAAGATAGATACACATGCAAGTACTTCTAATGTAGGCGTATCTCCAGCACATGCAAGAACTATGTCTGGATTTTTGCCTTCATTAGTGCTAGCCCATTTGAAAATGTCTATACCTTTTTTGCAATGATTTATTGCTTCTTCCATAGTTAACCATTCTAGTCTTTTATGTTTAGAAGCTACTACTAAATTTATATAGTTCTTTGTCCTTATTATGTGATCATATGTACAAATTAGTGTATTTGTATCAAATGGTAAGTAAATTCTTACTATTTCTGATTTTTTAGGTAATAAATGGTTTATGAAGCCTGGATCTTGGTGGGTAAAACCATTATGATCTTGTTGCCAACAATGACTTGTTAAAATTATGTTTAAACTAGATATGTCTTTTCTCCAAGGTATGTTTCTAGTTAGTTTTAGCCATTTTGCATGTTGACTAACCATTGAGTCTACTATTCTCATGAATGCTTCGTAACTATGAATGAAACCGTGTCTACCAGTTAGTATGTAACCTTCTAATAAACCTTCACAAACATGTTCTGAAAGTATACTATCAATTACTTTACCATTTTTATTTAGGTATTCATCACCTTTTAGTTTCTTTGTATTCCACTTTCTATTTGTAACTTCAAAGATGTGATTTAATCTATTACTTAAAGCTTCATCTGGTCCAAAAATCATATAGTTATCATTTTGTTTAAGTACATCTCTTATATACGTTCCAAGAGATCGCATGCCCTCGTTTTCAATTTGGCCTTTTTTTGTTATTTTAAATTCGTAGTCATATATATTTTCTGGTAAATTTAATTCTTTTAATAAAACGCCACCATTTGCGTTTGGATTCATTGACATTGTCTTTTTTAGTTCTGGACAAATTGATTTTATTTCTTCTTTTATTTTTCCATTTTCTTCAAATAACTCTTCAGGTTTATAACTTTTTAACCAATTTTCTAGTATTTTTAGGTTGTCTAAATTATCTTTATTAACTATTATAGGTACTTGATGACTTTTAAAAGAGCCTTCTACTTCTTTAGGACCTGTCCATCCTTTTGGAGTTACTAGTATTATCATAGGGTAAAATGGCCTAAAGTTATATTTTTTACTTTCTTTTTTAATTTTATTAATATAATCAATTATTTCATCCATTGTTTCTGCCATTAGTTTATGCATTTTTTTAGGATTATTTCCTTTTACTATGTATGGTTTATATCCCATTCCCTTAAAGTAAGATAGTAGTTCATCTTCTGGAATCCTTGCAAGTAATGTAGGATTTGCTATTTTATAACCATTTAGGTGTAATATTGGAAGTACTATTCCATCTTTTTCTGGATCGATTATTTTATTTATGTTCCAACTTGCACTTAATGGACCAGTTTCTGCTTCTCCATCACCTATTATGCATGCACATATTAAGTCAGGATTATTTAAAACTGCTCCATATGCATGAGAGAGTGAATAACCCAGCTCTCCACCTTCATTTATGCTTCCAGGTACTTCTGGTGCAACATGAGAAGAAACTCCTCCAGGAAAACTAAACTGCTTAAATAATTTTTTTAATCCTTTTTCATCTTCTGTTATGTTTTTATATACTTCTGAATATGAACCATCTATGTAACTATTTGCAATATAGGCTTGTCCACCATGGCCAGGTCCACTTATATACATCATATTTAAATTATATTTTTTTATTATTCTTTGTAGATGTGTATAAATAAAATTTTGACCAGGCGCGGTTCCCCAGTGACCTACCACATTTGGTTTTATGTCTTTTATATCTAACTTTCTTTTTAAAAGAGGGTTATCGAGTAAGTAAAGTTGTCCTACTGATAAGTAATTTGCAAGTCTAAAGTATTTGTCTAATAAATTTATTTCTTCTTTAGTTATTTTCTTCTTCATTTTCTATCTCCTTTAAGTATTCATTTAAATCTTTTACATTAAAACCTTTTATATTTATCGTTGTTTTTTTTACATACTTATTACCTAAAGTTAATATTATTGGTTTATTACTTTCTGAGACATTATTTAGTAGGTCTTCTCTAGTAATATTTTCTAAATTTATGTAATAACTATTATTAAGGCTATTTAGTTTTTCTTCTATTAAAGCACATGTATAATCACATTTGTTATTTTTAATGTATACATAGCTAGTGTTTGATTCATCAATTAATTCATTTAGTTTTTCTTCATTAATTTCTTTTTCTTTATTTAATTTGTTGCTTTTATATTCTGAGTAAGTCATTCCAAATTGTTTATTAAATTCATATTCAAAAGAATTCTCTTTGTTTTTAAAGAAATAATAATTATTATCATTCATATTAATTGCTAGTACTTCATTAGTATCTGCTATTATTCTAAATGCACGACCACAAGTAAATTTAACTATGCTACTTACTGAAGTATAATTATATGAACTACATCCTTTTAAATCAAGTTCTTCTCCAATGTATGTGACTTTCTTTGAATCAAACTTTATACTTTCGTAAAGTCCAGATGAAGTGTTATATTTATAAAAAGTACTGTTTAATATATTTTCACTTGGTAAGTCTACTTTCTTATAGTTAAGTCCTATAAAACCAAGTGAAGTAAATATTATTATAAATACTATATACGCAATAATTCTTTTCACTTTTTTACCCTCTTTCTATTATAAAATTATTATATCAATTTATTTAGGAAAGTGAAAGAGGTGGGCTTGATTTTCTTAAATTTTTTTGTTATAATTTGTTCTTCGCACATAAAAAAGGAGGTTTTATTAATTTTATTAATAAAATTAATTTATTTTTTACTAATTTGTTTGATAAAGATGAAAAATATGTTAAATTATTTTTATATACTTTTTTTGTTATTTTTATTTTAAAACTAATAGAAAAGTTAATTATTTTTATTATATTTAAGATTAAGTGTAATAATAAATTTAGATTTAATTTTAGGAAGAAGTTTGTTCTTATTAATTCTGTTATTATATTTCTTTTTATTATTTTTATTTGGGAAGAGTTTTTACTTAAGTTTATTACACTTTTGAGTTTTGTTACTGCCGCTATTGCGTATAGTTTAAGAGATACTATAATTAATTTTTTTACTGGAATTTATATTAGAGTCAGCAAACCATTTACCGTTGAGGATAGGATTATGATAGATGGTTATATGGGAGATGTCATTAATATTTCTACACTTAGTTTCGATATTTTAGAAGTAGATTCTCATACTTTTCAAAGTACAGGTACAATAGTGCATGTTCCTAATAGCAAAATTTTTTCTAGTGTTACTAAAAACTATATTAAAGCTTTCAAGTATATATGGGATGAAATTGAAGTTAAAGTTACAATTGATAGTGATATAAAGAGTGCTAAAAGCAGACTATATAAGATAGTAAATAGTAATGAAGTTATTAAGAGAATACCAAATAAAATGAAAGGTGCACTAGAAGCTAATGATAAGTATAGAATTTATTACAATAAACTAGAACCTATAATTTATATGGATTTTAATGATAGTTATATTTCTTTGTATATTAGATTTTTAATTCATCCGAAGAAAAAGAGAAATATTGAAAATGAAATTTGGAATGAAATATTATAATAATAAAGAACTATCTTTATATGTGGAAAAGTAGGTTTAAAACCTACTTTTCTTTTCCTTTATTAATTATGTTTTTAAGTATTCCTTTTTCAATAGAAAAATATAGTGCATCAGCACCTATAAAACTAAGTGCACCCGACCATAAGGTATATGTTAAGTTTAAGTCTGTAAATGATATACTAAACAAGATACCAATTACTACTGATATTATCATACTTTTTAAGCACAAATGATTTTTGTGTTTTTCACATACTTTTAATTTTTGCACTAATGCGTTTGATATTACCGAAGATGTTAATGAGATTAGTAATACTTCTTTTAATAATTTTACATTCATCATTTTAATGCCTCCATTATAATTTATGCTTTCTTTTATAATATTGCAAATTACTTGTGCATAGTTTTATGAAAATTTGTAATAATAATTATGGGTGATGATATGCCAAATATCCATTATAATGTTTCTTTTGGATTAGTAGATATTCCTGTTATAGTTAACCCTCTTATTAGGAATAATGATACTAGATTTAATCAGCTACATAAAAAATGTCACAATAGAATTAAATATATTAAATACTGTTCTCATTGCAAAAAAGAAGTTAAAGAAAGTGATATTATTAAAGGATATGAAGTTTCTAAAGGGTACTTTCTTACTTTTGATAAGAGCGAGATTAGTAGATTTAAAACTACTAATATGAGAGAAATTGAAATTATTTCTTTTGTTCCATTAAAGGAAATTGAACCTTATTACTTTGAAAGAACCTATGTATTAGAGCCCGCTAATAGAGGTAAGAGTTATTATTTGCTTCTTGAAGCTATGAAAAAGACTAAGCTGGTTGCTATTGGAAGGACAACTATAGGTAATAAATTTTATTATACAGTTTTGAGACTTACTTATAATAAGATTATTATGAGTACTATGTTTTTTGAGGAAGAGATTAATTTTAAGAAAGAAAATGTTATGTATGAGGTTAATCAAAAGGAACTTGATCTTGCTATTAAATTAATAAATAGTTTCAAAAGCAATTTTAAACCTGAAGAATATATAGATTTAGAAGAAGTAAATATTAAGAAAGCTATAGATGCTAAGATAAAAGGAAAGAAAGTTAAGGGTGCGAGTAAAAGAAATAATAACAAGAAAATAAATGATTTACTTAAAGCACTGGAGAAAAGTTTAAATGAAAAGAAATGATATTTGGAGGAATAGAGATTTTAAAGTCATGCTTCTTAAAGAAATAGATGAGCCTTTTGATAGTGATCTATTTATTTATGAAATTAAATATGATGGTGTGCGTGCGGTTATGTTTGTTAGTCCGAGTGAGTTTGTGATTAAGAGTAGGAATGGAAAAGATATTACTAATGTTTTTCCAGAACTTAAAAGCATTCAGAAGTTAGTTAAAGGAAAAGTTATTTTTGATGGGGAGATAATTAGTTTAGAAAATGGACTTCCTAGTTTTAGCAAGGTTTCTAAGAGAACTCATTTAAAGAATAAATCAGTTATAGATGTGGAAAGTAAGAGTAATCCAGTAGTTTTTATGGCTTTTGATATTTTATATATGGACAAGGATATAACTGAGTTAACACTTGTAGAGAGAAAGAAGATTTTGAATAAGTTTAAGGATACAGATGTTTTTGTTAAGTCAGTGGTTTTTAAGAGTGGAAAGAAACTTTTTAGGGAAATAAAGAAACTTAAAATGGAAGGTATTGTTGCTAAAAAGATAAATAGTTCTTACCATATAAATGAGAGAACTGATGATTTTATTAAGATTAAGAATTTTAAAAGTGGTAGTTTTTTTATAGGTGGATATAGTTATAATAAGAATGGGATATCTTTAGCACTTGGAGAATATATTGATGATAAGTTTTGTTTTGTTGGAAAAGCAAGTTTAAATAGTAAGTATGAGTTATATGATAAGGTACTTAAACTTAAGGAGAGTAAGAATTATTTTTGTAATTATAAAGAAAATATTAATTATGTGAAACCTAGTTTAAAGTGTGAGGTTAGTTATATTGAGAGAACTTTGAATAATAATTTAAGGCAGCCTGTTTATAAAGGGAGCAAGATATGAGTTTAGAGAAATATAATAGTAAGAGGGATTTTAGTAGGACAAGCGAACCTAAAGGAATTAGGAAAAAGAATAGTAGGAAATTTATGTTTGTAGTGCAACATCACTATTCTAGAAGGGAACACTATGACATAAGGTTTCTCTATAAGGGAGAACTTGTAAGTTTTGCATGTCCTAAGGGGCCTAGTTTAAGCACCAAGGATAAGAGGCTTGCTGTTAAGGTAGAAAATCATCCAGTTAGTTATGCTGATTTTGAAGGAATTATACCAAAGGGAGAGTATGGTGCTGGTACTGTTATTTTATGGGATAAGGGGTATTACACTTTTAGAGAGAATAGTAACTTTGATAGTGATGTAGTTAAGTTTACTTTTTATGGAGAAAGGCTTCATGGAGACTATACTCTTGTTAGATTTAAAGAGGATAATTGGTTACTTATTAAGGATAGGGATAAGTATTCAAGTAATGTTAAAAAATTAAAATACGATACCAGTATTAAAAGTGGTAAGACAAAGAAAGAAATTGAAATGGATAGTTTTAATACTGTAGAGCTTACTCATGGAGATAAGGTTATTTTTAAGAAAAATAAGATTACTAAGAGAGATATTTTTAATTATTATAAGGAAGTTTATCCTAGGATGGAAAAGTTTTTTGATAATAGACTTATAACAACGGTTAGGTGTCCTGATGGAGATATATCTAATAAATTTTTTATGAAACATTTAAATAATAGTAAACTCGGAGTTAAAAGGGTTAAAAGTTTGATAGGTACAGATAACAAATATTATTATGTTAAAGATTTAGAGGGTTTGTTAAGTGAAGTACAGATGAATAGTTATGAGTTTCATATGTGGGGTTCTAGGGCAAGAAAGCTTAATAAGCCAGACATTATGGTTTTTGATTTTGACCCAGATGAGAGGCTTAGTATTAAAAAAGTTAGAGATGGTGTTAAAGATTTAAAGAGAATATTAGATAGGTTTAATCTTAAAGGCTTTGTTAAAACTAGTGGTGGAAAGGGCTACCATGTTTTTGTTCCAATAAATGTTAATTCGTTTAAGGTTTTAGAAAATATATCTCATCAAATTGCTTCTTTAATGGAAGCTAATTTTCCAAAAAAATACACACTTAATATTCGAAAAGAAAAAAGAGAAGGAAAGATTTTTATAGATTATTTTAGAAATAAAAAAGGGGCAACGAGTGTGATGCCTTATTCTGTTAGATTAAATGAAAAAGCATCTATTTCGTGTCCAATTAAGTGGAGTGAAATAGATACTATTAAACCTGATGAGATAACAATTTTAAATGTTAAGGACCGGCTCAAGAGGAAAGATCCTTGGGAAGATTTTTTCGATAATTCTATTTAATAAGGAGAATATCTCCTTTTTTTAATGTTTTGAGATATTTAGCATCTTCTTTAGATGTGTATTTAAATTTGTATGTTTTTAGTTCTTTTATTTCACTTTCTAAATTTTGTATTTTATTCTTATATTCTTCTATTTCTTTTTGCATTGATTCTAATTGATTTTTAAAGTCATTTTCAGAAGCACTATTATTTTCTAATTTAGGCAATATTTCTAAGTATTTACCATTATCAGCAATCCAACTATTATTTCCTATTTTGTACCATTTGTAGTTTTCGTTTTCTGTTACTTCTTCATAATTATATATTGCACCTTTTTCTGCATTTTGATAAGTCATTGATGTTGTAGTTGGACTTTTTCTTATTTTTAAAGCGTTTACTAAAACTTTAACTTGATTTACTGAAGTATTTCTTTCTTCTGGTTTAATTGCCTCATAGTCACTATTTGTATATTTTTTTACTTCTTCTTTAGTGACGCCATAATATGAGTATGGATCTTGCCAGTGACTTTTGTAATCTATTGTTTCGTCTCCCCTGTAGAAGCCATTTTCTCTAATGTCTAAATGTACTTCTCCTTCACTACTTGCATTTTCTACATTTGCTATTCCTTTAAATAAACCTAATTCATAGGCTATACATATTATTATTTTAGCAGGTACTTTATTTCCGTTTTGGTCATAATATTCTATGTCTACAGCCAAACCTTTCGTATGTTGACCTGTATTTTTATTTTGTAATTCAACAGGGTGATCTTTACATCTGTATCCACTTATTACTTTTGCTTTGCTAAAATTAAGTGCTTCTCCAAGAGCTTGTAATTTATTTATTAATTCTTCACTAATATATAGACTTTTGCAATGCTTACATCTAAAATCTTTTGTATTAAATTTACCTATTATTTTGTCTTCTGTAATCAATTTATTCACTCTCCTCGTTGTCTAGATTTTTAATGTTTTGATTTGTTTCGAGAGAACTTAAACTTTTAAATATTTTGTCTTCAAACGCTTTGTATATTGCATCAGCACCTAGAAAGGTTATAAAGCCTACCCATAAATTATTTATTATATTTAATTCACTAAATGACAGACTAAATAGAGTCCCTAAAATCATAGATACACCAAAGCTAATTAGCGTAAGAAATTTTTTACTTCGTAAATTTTCTTTTATTTTTTGCACAGTAGCAGTTGTTATGATACTGCTAGCTAAACTACTTATTAATACTAATTTTAATAGGTCAAAATTAAGCATAATTTCACCTTCCTATTTTAGTATATTGTTTTTATTTATTTTTGAATGAGTTTATACCTAAAATTAGCCATGATATTCATAAAACTATTTCGTAGGTCTTTCATGGTTGATATCTTTTCGAAAGTAAAACATATAGACAATTAAAAAAATCCCAGATAGGGATTTCTATTATTTATTACATGGGGCGATATGTGGGAATCAAACCCACGCATACCAGAGCCACAATCTGGCGTGTTAATCACTTCACCAATACCGCCATGTAGATAAGATTATACATTAAAAGTGCATAAATATCAAGCATTTTTAGGTAATTTGTGTACAAAATTTTGTCTAATATGTAATTAGTGAAGTAAAGGCTTTATACAAATTCTTATTATAATATTCTTTTTTTATTGTATCTATATTTTGTGTATAGTTTTCTAGTGTTTCTATTGTCATTGCACAGAAGGGATTATTTAATTCAGTTTTTTTATTTAATGGGGTTAATCTACCTGATTGTGTGCTAAATTTAAAATTATGTTTGATTTCCGCTATCATATCAGTTGTAGATCCATCACTACCATATCCAATATCCTCATAATCTATGCCTAAAGAAACATAACCAGTTATATTACTTACAGAGTTAGCCATTTTATCACATGTTTTGTTATAGCTAACACTTAAGTCGGGTTTTCCATGATATATAACTCTACCAGCAGAATGAATTGCAGCATAAACATGTGCATTTTCTTGATGTTTATACATAAAATACATAAGTGCTTGAGTCTCAGGTTCACTACCAAGTTCATATCCAGGAAAATATTCAAGTCTTTTTGTGCTTTTGTTTGTAACTAACGTATATGATGGAGTGTTCTCTTTAAAATATAGTCCACCATTTCTTGATGGAAAGTTTCTATTTAAATCTATTCCATTTATATTAGCCTTAAAGTAATCTTTTTCTATTAAATCACTGTTTGTGTATACATATGATGATTTATCTTTAATTATTTCTTTTCCTTTTACTGAATAATCGTAACCATCTGGGTTTATAGTTGGTACTATTACAATTTTATTTTTATTTAAAAGCTCAACTATAGATTTATCTTTATTTTCATACGAGTTAACTAAATCCACTGAAAATTTTGTTAAGAATAGTAATGGTGCAATTTCTGCTGCATGAATGTTTCCTTCAAACATACTTATTCTTTCACCTTTTCCAATTTCTATCGAATAGATATTTCTCCCATCATAACTTTTGCCTATTATTTCTAATTTTACTATATTTGATTTGTTTAAATTTAAAAATATATTTTCAAGTTCTTCATATGATAATTTTTTTTCAAAGTTATATTTTATTTGTGAATAACTACCCCTCTTATTAACATAATTTTCTTCTTTTGATAAAGAATTAATAAAGTTAGATAGTTTCATTCCTTCTGAAATATATTTAATTTCATTATTATATTCAGATTTTTCATTAGTAATATAATCTTTATAATTAACATGCATGGTCTTTTTTTTGTTATTTATAGTTCTATTATCAGCCCTTCCTTGAATATTAGATACAATCGGTTTTATTATTATTAATGCAATAATTACTAATAATATTGAAATTACAATTTTTGGACCTTTTCTTAATCTTTTTTTCTTTTTTCTTTTCATTTTTAACACCTACTCTATAATAATAACATATTTGTACTAATTTTTAAACACAAAAAAACCAGCAACTTGCTATTTTCGCCTACACTATCTTCGCCGTTAAAGTGCTTAACTTCTGTGTTCGAGATGGGAACAGGTGTATCCACTTTGCTATCGTCACTGGTAAAAATATTATACCATAATTGTTCTCTCAAAACAAGATAATGTGATAAATTTCAAATTAAAATTAGTTAATTTGTCGATCTATTAGTACTAGTCAGCTCAAAATATCACTATTCTTCCACCTCTAGCC
>CAKOIJ010000021.1 GCA_934086775.1 uncultured Bacilli bacterium
ATTAAATACAGGTTGAGAATAGGTATTTATTGGTGTTATTGGGGTATGTTTCATGTCTTCACTTCCTTGTCTTTATTATTTATTAGGTTACTTCTGTAACCTAATAAAATAATATCATTTTTTCTTTAGTATTTCAAGTATTATAATTAAAAATTTATATGTAATAGATAAGAAAACCTTCGAATTAACGAATGTTTTCTTATTTTTAACTTTAATTGTTATTAGTTCTATAAATATCTCTTACTTCTCCATTTTCATCAAAATATGAAGGTTCATCTGTATTCCATGGTTCAAATTTACCTGAAAGTACTTCATTAGTTTCTTCTTCAGTAAGTCCCCATTCTTCACATTCTTTTCTTAAAGCTTCTTTTTCTTCTTCTGTATAAACTGAATATTCTTCCATTACTACTCCTTATCAGTTGAACCAAAGCCACCTTTTCTTTCATCATTTGAAGAATCATTATCAACTAGAAGATACTTCATAAAAATTGCTTGTCCAATGATATCTCCCTTTTTTATAGTTA
Organism: uncultured Bacilli bacterium; assembly: GCA_934086775.1. Lineage (GTDB taxonomy): Bacteria > Bacillota_I > Bacilli_A > RF39 > UBA660 > CAG-628. The sequence continues at coordinate 525 of CAKOIJ010000021.1, forward strand.
TGTCCTCTTTAGAATAATTATAAAATGCATACATTAAATGTCCATCATTATCAGGGTTATTAAAATAGTCAGCATCTATAATACCTACACTATTAGCTAAAACCAAGCCTCTTTTAACAGGATTACTACTTCTATTAACAAGCATTAAATACTCATCATTTTCCATATAACATTTTAAACCAGTTTTTATTAAAGTAGGTTTAGTTCCCATTCTAAATGAAGGAATAACTATTTCTTCTGCTGATTCTATATCATAACCAGCACTTAATGAAGTCTTTCTAACTGGTATATTTATATTTTTATTTTCATAACCTTTAACTATTTCAAACCCTCGCTTTTTCATAAGCCTCCTCATATAACACTATTTCATTCTTTTTATTACTTTTTTTAACATCTATTACCCTTTGGTTAGAAGAACCTCTATATTTTAAATTAAAATTATGAAGTTCATCTTTATATTGACCATCTACAATTACATCTGCATAATTAAGTATTTCCTTATCTTTTAAGGTTTCAAATAAGAAACCAGTCCATACCCATAAAGTCTTATTAGGATATCTCCATTTAAAAGCACTTGCAAGTTTAGTAGTGCTTTCAATATTAAGTGGATGAAGTGGTTCTCCACCTAATATTGATAAGCCTTTTATAGTTTCATTTTCACATAGATTTAATATTGTATTTATTGTTTCTTCTGTAAATAAATTCCCATTATTAAAGTCCCAAGTTTCTTTATTAAAGCAATTTTTACAGTGAAATTGACATCCTTGCATAAAAATTGAAACTCTTATACCTGGACCATTAGATATGTCCATTTTTCTAATTATATTATATCTTGACATTATTTTAATTCCTTATTATCTATATGAATTACTCTTTCTTTTATTTCTTGTGTTCTTCCTTTATTCCAAAAATTAGTTCCTATATATCCACAAGTTCTTCTTGCAACATTTAACTTATTATGATCTCTATTACCACAGTTAGGACAATACCATTCCATTTTATCATCAATTAGTATTTCACCAGTATATCCACATTCTTGACAATAATCACTCTTTGTATTTAATTCAGCATACATAATATTATCATATATGAAATTCATTACCTCTATTACTACATCTATATTATTAGATAAGTTTGGTGTTTCTATATAACTAATTGCGCCTCCTGGGCTTAATTTTTGGAATTCACTTTCTAATTTTAATTTTGTAAATGCATCTATTTCTTCAAATACAGGTACGTGATATGAATTAGTTATGTAGTCTCTATCAGTTATTCCTTTTACTACTCCAAATCTTTCTTTAAGTCCTTTAGCAAATTTATATGTTGTTGCTTCAATTGGAGTACCATATACACTATAGTCAATGTTTTCTAATTCTTTCCATTCTCTACATTTTTCATTCATTTTTTCCATTACTTTTAGTCCGAATTCTTTACCTTTACCATTATCAGTATGAGAGTGTCCAGTCATATATTTTACACATTCATATAGTCCTGCATATCCCAAACTTATTGTAGAGTATCCATTGTGTAATAAGTCGTGTATACTTGCTCCTTTAGGTAATCTTGCAAGCGCCCCGTGTTGCCAAAGTATTGGTGCTACATCACTTGTTGCTTTTGATAATCTTTTATGTCTTATTTGTAATGCACGATGACATAGTTCAAGTCTTTCTTCAAATATTTGCCAGAATACATCCATATCTTTATCACTTGAAAGTGCAACATCTACTAAGTTTATTGTTACTACTCCTTGATTGAATCTTCCATAGTATTTAGGTTTTCCATTTTCATCTACATAAGGTGTTAGGAAACTTCTACATCCCATACAAGGATAACAGTTACCATTTCCATTTTTATCTATTTTATATTCTAGCATTTTCTTTTCACTTATATAGTCAGGAACCATTCTCTTAGCAGTACACTCAGCAGCAAGTTTAGTTAAATAATAATATTTACTATTTTTATGAATATTATCCTCCTCTAATATATATAAAAGTTTAGGAAATGCAGGAGTAATATATACACCTTGTTCATTCTTCATACCTTGTATACGTTGATGTAAGAACTCTTCTATAATCCAAGCTAATTCTTCTTTATATTCAGTAGTTTCTCCTAGATACATACATACACTTAAGAAAGGAGCTTGACCATTAGTAGTAGTCATAGAATTTACTTGGTACTGGAATGTTTGTACTCCATCAACAATTTCTTTTTTAGTATCTTCCATCGCAAATTTTTCACATTGTTCTTTAGAAAGTTTTCTCTTTTTATATTTATCTAAATACCTTGTATAACTTTCTCTTACAAAAGGTGCTAAATGTGTTAAAGTTATTGTAACACCACCATATTGACTAGAACTAACTGCAGTAATTATTTGTGTTGCTATAGTCATAGCAGTTAAAAATCTATGTGGTTTTTCTATCATTACTCCATTAATACTAGTGCCATTTTGTAACATATCCTCTAAATTAACTAAATCACAGTTATGTAAAGCATTCTGTGCAAAATAATCAGCATCATGAAAATGTATTATTCCAGCATCATGAGCTTCTACTATATCTTCAGGTAACAAGAACCTTCTAGTTATATCAGTACTTGTTATCCCAGCAAGATAATCTCTTTGAGTTGTAACTACTTTAGCATTTTTATTTGAATTTTCTGTATTCCAGTATTCACTTTCTCCATCTATTAACTCTTTAATAGATTGATCTGTCGTATTACTTCTTCTAACTAATTCTCTAGTATATCTATAAGTAATGTACTTTTTAGCAAGTTCATATTTACCTTGACTCATTAATTTCATTTCAATTATGTCTTGTATATCTTCAACTAGAATTCTTTTTTTATCAAGTTTTTCTATATACTTAATTATATTTTTAATTTGAGTACTACTTGCTTGTTCTTCCACCTCTACTTCATTATTAGCTTTCATTATAGCTTGTTCAATTTTCTCTGGGCACCAATCTACCATGTGTCCATCACGTTTAATTACTTTCATAAAATTACCTCTCTCTTATCATTTTTATAAGTCAATTATACAACAGTATATATAAAATTACTTGTTGCAATTGCAACAAGTGTGAAAATTTGATAAAATAATTTTAGGTGATGTAAAGTGAATGAATTATTTTACAATATTAGTGAAAAAAATAAAGAAAAATTACTAACTTATTTAGAAGCTGTTACTTATAAATATGCCAAGAATAAAAGAATATTAAACAATTTAATTAGCAATAATTTTATATGTATTATACTTAAAGGAAGTATAGAAATTACTAGAATAGATCTTGAAGGAAATAAAAGGTTAATAGATAGTTATGAAACTAATAGTTTATTTTGTTCACTTAGTTATTCATTTAAAAATGAAGAAACAGAAATTACTACTAAAGAAGAAACTAAAATAATTATAATAGATTTTAATTCTATCATAAATATGAATGAAAACAAGCTTTCAATTTATAATACTTTTTTAAAAAATTTAACTATTATTCTATCAAAAATAATAGTTAAGTCAAATGAAAGAATAGAAGTCTTATCTAATAAAAGTATTAGAGATAAACTTTTAGATTACTTTAAAATTCAAAGTAAAAAAAATAACTCAAAAGTTATTTATCTTCCAGTTTCTTATACAGAGCTTGCTGATTATTTAGCAGTTAATAGAAGTGCTTTATCAAGAGAAATAAAAAATTTAAAAGATGATGGTTTAATAGAAACAAGGGGAAGAAGAATTAAATTGTTATATTATTTAAGTTAATGATTTTAAAAATTCTAATAAAGTAGTTTTTAATTCATCAAGAGTTATATCAAGCCAATTTTTTTCATTCTTTAGTTGATTTAATATTCTACTATTGGATAGTACAATAACTGTTTTATCATAAATTGACAGCAATTTATCGTCTTTAGTATAGTCATAAACTTTAGTATATGAAAATATTCATTAACAATCAAGACATCCATGTCCCCATACTTAATCAAATAATACAAATCATAAAAATCTTTAATTCTTGTCGTTCTAATTCCATGTCTTAAAATTGAAATCATCTTTTCACAGAAAATTTGTTCTTTAGAATTAACATTTAAAAAAACTTTATCGCCTATTGTCTCAATGTTGAAGACAATATTATCTTGTTTTATTTTATTATATGTATGAACGCCTATATCAAATTTAATTTGAATAGTATAATTATAGGCATCTGTAAGTGTTATTAATACTCTTTTTCCTTGATAATCAAGATGCTTTAACTCTTTTATATCAACAACTTTAAGTATTATTCCATCATTTGATGTAATTAAATTTTCAAAAAATGTTCGAATAGCTTTATCATTTAGAGAATATTTAATAAATGAAATATCAATATCTATTGTTGCTCGTCTTATGTTATTTGTTAAATTAAACATAACTACCCCACCTTTTATAGTCACATTATCATTGTAATTAGATTTTGATATTTTTGTAAGCAAAATATCTTGAGCAACTTTAGCACGAGCATGTGTTAACGAATAACCACAATCAGTATAATATTTAATTAAGTTTAATATATTTATCATTAAAAAACCTCATCCATAATAGTATTCATAATTTTATCCCCATTATGGAAACTTTTTAAATACTCATTTAATTTATAAGTATCAATTTCATCAGCTATATCTCTATAATTATGAATTATTTCCTTGTAAAGCGAGTAAGGATATTTTTTCTTGTCTCTAATTAACTCTATAAGCATTCTCTCTTTATCAAAAATATTTATAGAAGCATTGTTTTCTTTAATTTGAACAACACCTAGTTTTAAAAATTTTTGAGACATAAACTTTTGGCTTATGTTTTCATCTTTAATTTTAAGAGAATTATGACTACTAGCAAAATGAAAATTATCTGGTATTTCATCTGTTAAATTCCAAACATAAAATGCAGACTCACCAGTTAAGATTGCATTCGGATACTTTCTAGCTACATACTCCATTTGATCAAATTCTTTTGAGTCAGAATATAAACCCTTATCAAGTTTATAAAGAAAACCTTCTTCGAGCATTCTTTTAATATTGTAAGCACTTAAACCTTGTTCTTTCAGTTCCTTATAAGTATAAATCATATTTACCACCTCTATAAATATTTTACACTAAATTAAGGCGTTTGTCAACACAAACGCCTTAATTTAGTTAAATAATCTTTTTAATAAATTCTTTTAATTTTTTTTAGTTTTGGATCATATTCATGAATACTAGAGTGACTTACATTAAATCTTTCTTTATTATAGTCTAACTTTGTATTAGTAAGAATATAGTAAATCATATTAATAACACCCCTATGAGTTACTAGAAGAGAATTATCCTCTTTTAAAATATCATGAAAATAATAAAGTATTCTATTATAAAGATCGCTTAAACTTTCTCCTTCTGGAAACCTTTTGTAAATATCTTCTGTATTAATAAATTCACTATAGTACTCTTCTGCCATTTGTAAAGGAATACCATTAATAATACCTTTATCTTGTTCATTTAAAAGTTTTGTTATTTCAAGTGGAACATTTAATTTCGAATTAATAATCCTTGCTGTTTCTTTTGCCCTTGTTATATCACTTGACAATATTTTGTTAATAACTAATCCTTTATTAACAATAAAATTCCTAGCGTTTACGCTTTCGTTTACACCTTCTGGAGTTAAATGAGCATCGCTCCACCCTCCAATAAATCTTTCATCATCACGTCCATGTCTAATTAAATAAACCATTTTTTCTCCCATTCATAATTAAAATCAAATCTTTTTTATCACATTTAAATTTACCTTTTCCAGTAAACTCACATACCCTATTATATTCAGCTAAAGATATTTTATCAATAAATTCTACCTTTATCAAGTTAATTGCTTTCAAATAATAATCTTTAATATTTTTTCTATCTTTATTAAATTCTTTTTGTTCATAAAGTCTCTTGAGTTCATTTAAAGCATTAATTTTTTCTTTGTAGTTTTCATCTTTTATTTCTTTTATACTCTCAAGATTTCTTTCTATTTCATTATCAAAACCATTAAATTCTTTAGATAGCTCAATCATAAACAATTCTTCTATACTCTTCTCTACATTTACGGATGTTAATATATTATTTAAAATGATTGCTAAGTTAGTTTTTTGATACTTTATGTATGTATATTTATATTGTTTTATATCTGGTCCATCAAAATATTCTCTCCAGCCAGCATCTTCTTCTTTTAAAATTTTTATATACTCAAAATTTGATACACAAAATCCAGACATCACTGTTTCCTTTAGCTCTTTTTTGCCACATTCATAAATAGACTTTTCTATTATTTTCTTAAGTTCTTCTCTGTCAAAAGTAATTTTATATTTTTCAATATAATTGCCATTTAATCTATAATAAATCATTTTTTCTTCCTTTCAAGTTTAGCTATATCACTACTTATTTTAAAAGTATTTATATAGTTATTTTCTAAATATTCATTCACTATGTTTATTAAAACATCACTATCAGTACTATCAAATACTTCATTATTCTTAAGTTTAAAAATTAAATACTTAAGATACTTTATTTTATTATTAATTAACTCACTAAATTCTTTTCTAATACTTTCTCTTAATAATTCTATTCTTTCAGATGAATTAGCATTTACTTTAGTAATAAAGAAGCTATTAACATCTATCTTAAGCCTTCCATAATCTTCAACTACATAGGCTTCCCTTTTACCTAAATCTAATTTAAATATAGCCAGATTTCTTACACTTCTATACTTATTCTTATCATACCCACAATCAATAAACCCTTTAGTATTTTCATTCGCTAATTTTTTATAGTCTTTCTCTTCAAAGAATAGAACTTCTTCTAGTGTATCTTCTTCCATTTCATAACCATCAAAATATCTTTCGTTATGTCTTATTATTACTGGAAGAGTGCCATCTTTTTTAAATATCATATAACATATATAATCAAAACTTACATTCATTATTTATTTCCTCCAAAATTTCTTACTAATTTCTTTTTAGCATTATTTAAGTTCATGCTAGCGACATATTTAAAATAGAGTTTTCTTAACTCATAAATATTGACATATTTTTTTCTTTTTAATACAAAATGTGTTCTTTCAAATTCCTCATAATCACTTACTCTTACTGTTTTATCACAATCTAAACAACCATAAAGATTGTATTCAAATTTTTTATCTTTTTCACTTGGAAGTTTAATACTATAACTTCTTTCATAGTCATCTACTTCATAATAACTTCCTAAATAAACCCATATTTCATGATCACAGTTGTTTTCATTTATTACATTAAGAGATGCTCTTATAATTAAAATATCATTATTTTTATCATCGTCTTTATTATCTATTAACTTCTTTTCAAGTTCTAAATATCTCTTTACTTCTCTTGTTTTACTTAGTAGTTCATATTCACCCTTTATTTCTAAATACTTCTTCTTTTTTTCTTTAAGTAAATTTACCTCATTAATTATCTTTATTCTATCCTCCTCTCTCATACTAATTTCTCCTCAATAGCATAGTTTTACATAGTTCTTTTTTTGTAAATTCTTCAAGTGAATTAATAGTAGTAAATTCACTTGAAATAGTATTATCAAATTTAATACCTATTCCACCTTCTTTTTCCCAAGAATACAAATTACCTTTATAGTCATCCACTAAAATAGAATTCTTGGGATTAACAATAAATGATTTACTTATACCACATGGAGAAGAAATAACGCTCACTTCTTTGCAGTGTTTTCTTATATCATTCAATTTAGCTTTAATTTCTTCTAAACTATTAACAGTTGTTAATATCTTAGGATTAAACACTTTCTGCTTTTGTATCACATTGATATAATAATAAGCCTTATTAATTTCTTCACTTATATTAAGTAAATAATTCCAGTCAATTTCCTTATAAAACTTAATTACCCTTTCCCTATCACTTAACTTAATTCCTAAGTCTTCCATGATCTTATATGACACTTTAATTGTATCTTTAATTACTCCATCAAAATCAATATATAAATCTCTCATATTACCTCCAATTGTGTATTTTATACACTTGTTATTTTAATAAAAAACATATTATAATATATTTTTTACTTTTTTAGTTTTTTTAAATTTATAAACTTTTGCAGGCTTCTTACCTTCAAAAACAACATATTTATTAGTATCTTCTATTAAATTTAAACTTAATAATTTCTTTCTAAAATTTCTTCTATCAAATTTTTTACCAAGTATTGTTTCGTAAGTCTTTTGAACTTCTGGAATTGTAAACCCTTTTGGAAATAAACTTTCTAAAATATCACTACTTACAATAAGTTCCTTTAAAGTTTCCAATCCTTTTTTAAGAATATCATTATGATCACTTGCAAGTTTCTTAACTTTATCAATAGAAACCCAGTCAGAGTCTTCTATCTTTAAAGTCTTTTTTAGGACCATTACCTTTTCACTATCTATAATACCAACATAAGTTATTGCTATCATTCTCATATTTGGCATTCTATCTACTTTATCAAATATACCAGAGGGATATACTTTTATATCTGTAAGTCCACTTTTTTCAAATATTTCTCTTTGTACACCTTCTAAAAGTGTTTCATTATTATAAAGAGCTCCCCCTACTAGCGACCACATACCTTTAAAAGGTTCATTCTTTCTCTTTACTAAAAGTACTTTTATTTCACCCTTTTGCACAGTAAAAATACTTGTTATTACATGAATACCTTGTTTCTTATATAATGGGTAATTTAATCTCACTTTCTACCACCTAAACTCAATTTTAAAATTGTTTGATATTCTTCTTCTACTTTTTCACTTTTTTCCATTAATGCACCCATGAACTCTAATTCAGTTTCAGAAAGCACTTTATTATTTTGTATTTTTTCTCTTAGTTGCTTATATTTATTTTTAATTTTAGATATTTCTTCTTGTTTTGTTTTAGATAATCTATATATTATATTTGCTAAAAATTTATCAAATTCTTCTTTTTTAATACCATTTAATGTATAAAATGGCTCTTTTGAACTTATTTTTAAACTCATACGGCCATTCAAATAAGAATAACTATTATCTTTTATAATTATGCTTGCTTTTCTTTCCATTGAAAATAGTTCGCTTAAAATAATATCTGCTTCATATGACATTGGAGCATATTTTTTATACGTATGTTCTTTATCATTTAGAATTATTTCTTTATCAATAAACATTCTCTCTATATATTGAAAATCATAATATGAACCTCCAATATATTTTACCTCAACTAAATTTGGATACTTTTTTAATATTTTTGCTTTTAGATATTCATAATCTAAATATACTTTCCCTTTTTCATTCTTTAAGATTTCTTCTAAATTCATTTTCTCATCTCCTTACAATACAATTATATGTGTATTTTATACACTTGTCAACTAAAATATTTGCTTTTTTATAAAAATTGACATTATGTACCTAATATGGCATCATATAAAACTAATTAGGGAGGTTTATATGTTTACTACTACTTTTACAAATTCGAATTTTTCTAAACTAAAAAAGTTTGATCCTGGGAAGAATATACCTAACACAGAATGTGAACCTGTTATATTATAATTATATTAAATACTCTAGCTAATCAAGATATGTATAAACTGAATATCAATGATTTCTTTAGATATATAAATTATTTAGAAGATATAGGAATTAATAAAGATTTTCCATTTAATACTTCATTAATTAATTTTAATTTATCTTCTTTTGACCAATATCTATTTGGTTCTTTTCTAATTCTTGCCATATTTACCTCCAATTCTATTATAACAAAAAATGCAGACATGTTTTTTTATGTCTACATTTATTTTACAACTTCATTTATTTTATAACCTGTTCTTTGTTTATTTTATTCCTATTAATATGATAAAGGTATTGAATAGCAAGTCCACTATAGTCTCCAAAATTATCTCTCATAAATTTACATATAGTTTCCATATTATTTTTAATATTAAAGTTTTCATTCACATATTTTTTTACCCATGTATCTATAGGAAAAGTATCAAATCTAGAATAACCAAACAATAATATACAACTTGCAACTTTTAAACCTATACCCTTAATGCTCATTAACTCTTTTAATGCATCTTCTGATATTAAAGAATCTATTTTTTCTAAGAACATAGGATCCTCTTTTAATTTATTTATAGCATTTATTATATAAGCATCTCTAAAACCCACACCCACTAATTTAAGTTCCTCTAAAGTAATATTTTTTAACTCTTCAAAATTCGGAAATAAATAATATTCCTTATTTTTAAAAATAATCTTTTTACCATAAAGTTCACTTATTTTATTAATACTATTTGTTATTCTTTTTACATTATTATTTTGACTAATTAGATAACTAATGTACATTTCAAAAGGATTTTGTTTTAATATTTTATATCCTTTACATAAATCTATATTATTTTTAAAAATAATATTATCTTTAAACTTTTCATTTATAACTTTATAATCTCTATCTAAATCAAAATAATATCTTACTACTAATTCCAAATTATTTAAATTATTAGAATCTATAACTATGTATTCCCCTTCTTTTTTTATATTTATAACCCTATCAGAAAGAATAACTGTAAAAGAATTATCTTCCTCTAAAGTTATTCTAAAAGCTTGACCACTCATAAGAGTATCATATAAATTAATATCACTTTTTATTTTCATATCTATATTCCTAATTTACTATAGTAGTCTAAATATTTACCATCTTTTTCATATAATAATAAACTACTAGTAGTAAATTTTCCATATACTTTTGAATTAATTTTTGAAACATAATCTTCAGGTAAGCTATTATTAAAACTAGTAAATTTACCAGTCATGGAGTTATATTTACCATTTTCATTTATCCAACTTCTATCACTTAGCATAACTAAACCTTCACTTTTACTTAATGCATCAGTTCCCATTAAAAGTCTTGAATCATAGTTTACTCCAAATAAATTATAAACTGTTGGTAAAACATCAATACTTGACACATACTTATCAACTACTACATTTTTTTCCATAGCAGAATTATAAATAATTAAATTAGTATGGAACATTTCAAATTTATCACTTCTATCCGTTTTACTTACTTCATTTAACTCATACGATTTTAGTCCATATGGATAATGATCTGGAGATAAAACAATAACTGTATTTTCTAGTTTACCCGCTTCACTTAAGTAATTCATCAATTTTTCAAGTGCACGATCAAGTTCTACATTAGCAGCTATATAAGCCTTCACATGTTCACTATAAGGCAAATCTTTTACTAATTCCTTATTTTTATAGCTCATTGAATTTCCAGTAAAAGTATAATTTAAATGTCCACTTACCGTCATATAATAAATCATAAATTTATCACTATTAATATAATCATTAATTGTAGCATCAATCATTTCAACATCACTTTCTGGCCAACGTTTGCAATTCATTAATAATTCTAAACCATTACCACATCCTTTATATACATTAAAACCTAAATTTGGGTGTGACTCATCTCTATTATAATATGAATAAGTATGATTGTGATATGCATTTACTGTATTATAACCAAGTTTATTAAATTCAGTTCCTAAACTAAATGGCATTTTAATATTACTACTCCTATAAAACGACCACACCCCTTCTTTAGGTATTAAACTGTTCATAAACATATACTCACCATCACTAGTACTTACTGTAAATAAAGGTTGATAATAATTTTTAAAAACAAAACCATTGTTTACTAGTTTATATAGTGTTGGTGTTATATCTTTATCTACTGCAATTGAATCAAAACCTTCTGCTGTTATATATATTAAATTCTTTCCTTTGAACATACCAGTATACTCATTTTGTTCAGTTGGAGAAACACTTTTAAAATACTTATGAAGAGTTTTAATTGTTTCATTAACCTCGTTATTTTCTAAAGTATCAAAATCAATATCGAGAACATTATATTTTTTTTCAGGATTAGTTATAGGTTTTTCTACGTGAGAATTATCAATTACTAGTTTCTCTTCAAAACCAAAAAGATATCTCTTAAGATCCAAAACCTCCATAGATAGAAGCCCCACTTTATTGATAGTAATCATTGGTGCATGACTTTCATAATATATTCTATTAAGTGAATACATTCCAGCATTATTAAAGTGAACAACTAATTTTGTTATAACTATAAATATTACTATAGAAACTAATTCTACTATAAACATTACTTTCTTTCTAGAAAAATCAAATACTTTATTTTTAAATATTATAAATAATATAGTTGGTAAAACAATTAATAAAACTCCCCATATATTATCTACTACCATTTTAAATATAGCACTGAAAAATTCACCAAATACTTGTCCAGTACCCGCTTTTATACTATACACCGAAAATATTGAGTCATAAAATTCAAAATATATATACTGACTTGCAAATATAAATGTTATAAATATACTATTAAATATACTTATTACTTTATTAATCTTACTATTAAATAAACTACTCATAACAGTAAACAAAAGTATAAATGGAACACTAAATAGCATTATCAATAATGTATTTAAACTAAATACATTTTTTAAAACTAATGCTTTATAAACAATTTCTAAATAAATAATTAAAAAACTAAAATATACTATTAAAGGCAATTTCTTTTTCATTATTTTCCCCACTTTCCTAATTTATTCCGTCTATACAATTTTCATATATAAATTTACTTATTTCAGTATAATCATTTGTTTCATAAAATTTTATAAGTATACTTAAATATTGACCTATTTTTTCTACTGGAACTGCTATAATACCTTGGCCATTTTTTATCATTTCTTTGTTAGCTACTAAGTTTGCCACTCTTTTATTTCCATCCTTAAACATTTGGCTTCTTTGAATAAAGCAAAATAAAGTTATAGATCTTTCTAATGGATTTTTAATATTTTTAATGACTTCAAGTTCTTTATCATAATCACATTCACTTGGTAATTTAGGCCTCCAGGACGTCCCTGTAATGCCTACACCGCAGTCTCTATATTCTCCCAATGGAGTAACACTTTGACCCTTACAAATTTCAAAATGAATTTTTTTAATATAATCTGTTGTTATTTCTTCATCTATCGTATTTAATACATATTCCCATGCATCTTTTAATCCCTTTAGTTTTAACATATCATCTACAGATATCTTACCATTATTTACATTGTTAAAAAAATCTACTGTATCTGCAAAAGTAACTGCTATACCTTCAAGATTTGCACTTTTATATAGATTATCTATTAATTTTCTTTTTGCAAAAAATATGTTATCCTCTTCAGTCATATTATAAATACTTTTCATTATTTTCCCCACTTTCCTAACTACACTAATATTATATCATTTATATTCAAAAATTTGTACTAAAATAATTATTCTTATGATATAATATTTTTGAAGAGGTGAAACTATGAGTCTAGTAGTATATAACACAATAAGTAGAAAAAAAGAAGAATTTAAAAGTATAAATAAAGGTTACGTAGGAATGTATGTATGTGGGCCTACCGTATATGGCTATCCACATTTAGGACATGCTAAAAGTTATGTAAGCTTTGATATTATTTATAGATACCTACTTAGCAAGGGATATAAAGTAAAATATGTTCAAAATATTACAGATGTAGGTCATTTAGTAGGCGACGCAGAATCAGGAGAAGATAAGATAGAAAGAATTGCTAAATTAGAACAAATTGATCCTGTAGAAATAGCCTACAAGTTCGAAAATATTTATTTTGACAATATGAGAAGTTTAAATGTTTTAAGACCTAGCATAAGTTCCAGAGCAACCGGTCATATTATTGAAATAATTAATGATGTTAAAACTCTAATCGATAAAGGATACGCATATTCAACTAATGAAGGAAATGTTTATTATAGAATTAATAAATTTCCTAAATATGGTTCTTTATCTAATAGAACATTAGAAAACTCTTTAAGTGGAGAAAGAATTGAAATTGCAAGTGACAAAGAAAATCCTGCTGATTTTGCACTTTGGAAAAAAGCAGAAAAAGGTCATATTATGAAGTGGCCTAGTCCATGGGGAGAAGGCTACCCTGGATGGCATATTGAATGCTCGGTTATGAGTAGAAAATATTTAGGAGACACATTCGATATACATGGTGGTGGAATGGATAACATTTTCCCACATCACGAATGTGAAATCGCACAAAGTGAATCATTAACTGGAAAACCATTTGTTAATTATTTTATTCACAATAATTTAGTTACTGTTAACGGGCAAAAAATGGGTAAAAGTTTAGGTAACTTTATTACTTTACCTGATTTATTTAAAGAACATAATCCTATGGTAGTTAGATTTTATATTTTACAAAATCATTATAGAAAACCAACGGATTTTAATAATGAACAATTATTAGAAGCAAGTAAAATGTATAATAAAATTACTGAAGCTGTTAATAACTTAAGAAACTTTACCAAAAATATTACCTCAGAGATTACTAGTGATACTACAGTAGAAGAACTTAAAGAAAAATTCATAGAAGCAATGGATGACGACTTTAATACTGGCCTTGCTATTACTTATCTATATGAAATTGTTAAATTAATAAACATCGAGCTTTCTGGAAATAAAGACATTAATAAACTTGTTAATTATGATAAATTCATTAAAGAATATGCTGAAGATATACTTGGTCTTACTTTTGAAAATAATTCAAATTCTAAAGAAAAAGAACTACTTGATATAATTTCTAACATTAGAAATAAATATAGAGAAGAAAAAAATTATGAGGAAGCTGATAAAATTAGAGATGAATTAAAAGAAATTGGTATAACTCTTAATGACAGAAGATAAAAGAAGCCAAAAGGCTTCTTTTTGCTTATAGCAAAAAAGTTTAGAATTTAAAGCTTTACAACTTCACCCAAAGGTGAAGTTGTTGCCTTAATAAGTATTTAGCCGAATAGGCTATGAATAAAACTTGTTTCTAGACTAATTATAAATTCATTTTGAACATTATAATAATCGATAGAGATTACAAGGGCGGACACCATTAGTATTGGTCACATTGTTGTTGTCTAATTTACCCGGATTGTTCGAACCGTTAACATCAAATGAGTTAGCATTAGTACCATTCCAGTAGTTAGGAGACAAAAGCCAACTAAAGCAAAATAGAACTTAAATCAAGGTCAGTACTTTATACAGTTTTACCCATACATTTATATAAAAACAATAAATGCCTATATAACAACATAGTCTAAATTAATACTCTTAATATAATTAATAACATTATCAAAATCTTTATTGCTAAAGAAAAATTCATTTCCAATAAATTTTTCTTTAGCAAAATATCTGCTTATTTTTTTTGCATCATCACAATAAACACTATAAAATAAACTATTATTTACTATAATTATTTTCTCTTTATACTTTTCTTTATAATAATTATAATCAGAATGATTAAATAAGTAAGAAAGCATAATTTTATTACCTACAGATGTACCGCATCTCATAAAATAGCCTTTATAAGATGCTTTACTCAACACAAATTTTTTATAATCATTTATAAGCAGATTATTTAATCTTGCTTTTATTCTTTTCATTGTATCTCTTCTATACTTTATAAATATTTTATTATTATTAACAAAATATCTATAACCTAAAAATTCAAACCCTTTACTACACCTGTATATGTTACTCTTCTTATTAACACTTAATAAGTTCTCATTAATTTTTTCGCTTATTAATTTAAAACATTCTTTTAAATATTCCTTATCAGTATTTAAAATTAATAAATCATCCATGTAACGAATATAACATTTTAAACGAAGTTTTTCTTTAATAAAATGATCCAAATCATTTAAATAAAATATAGCAAGTATTTGACTTGATAAATTACCTATAGGTAATCCTTTACCTTTTTTATATCTAGGTAATTTATCAAGTTCATTATGTTTAAGTTCCTTTTCTTTAGAACTTATATTAAGCAAATTTATTCTCTCTTTTTCTTCTAAAATAATTTTATTTATATTCTCATTAATATAATCTAAATCAGTAGTATCTAATATCTTCTTTAAAAAATTAATACATCTTTCATCTTTAATTATTTTAGATACTTTTTCTATAAGTAGTTTGTGATCTACATTATAAAAATATTTACTTATATCTATTTTTAAAGCATATATTTCTTTATTCTCATAGGTTAGCCTTCGTAAATACTTTTCTGTTAATTCATAAGCTTTATTAGCGCCCATATTCTTCCTAGTAGCAACATTAGAATCAATTAAACTATTGCTCAAATAAGGTATTAAAATAAATCTACTAAATACCTGATTAATAATCTTATCATCTAAATCTTCACTCATAATTAATCTATATTTAGGTTCTTTTATTAAAAATATATTGTATTTTTTAAATGCAAAATCAGTACTTTGCATTTTGCAAATTAAATTAGTTAAATTACAATTAAGAAATGATTTAAACCTAGAAATCATTTTCTTGTTCTTATAATTCTTCTTTATACATCTATAAACATAAAGAAAGTTAGAAAAATTTAATATTGATAGAAATGTATCACTTTTCATTTAACCACCCATAAGTCATACTTCTTATCTCGTTCAAAAAATTAATTAAAGTGTAAAATCTAGTAGATTTGATTATTCCTTTATCAAGAGTATAACCTAATAAAAAATCTATAACTACTATTTTACTTAACATCTCCTTTTGATATTTATTACGAATAGAACTGGTGTTGACATTAGCAAGTGAACACGTCTCTAATAGACCATATAAATAAGACTCGAGTTTTTCCTTAAGTGGTTTATCGGCACTAGGAAAAGAACTAAACACATAGACATCTACATATTCAATTAAATACTCAATTTTACTCAAAAGTTTAAAATCCAAACTGTTAAACCTTTTTTCATTTATCTTTATCAATTTAATCAACCACCTTTTTGATATTATCCATTAAAGCACCATTTATAAGAATTTTATTTCTCAAATCTTCTAAAAATAAATCTACAGATTTAAAATATTGTATCTTTCTTCTAAATTGGGGCAGTACTTCATAATATCTATTATTAGGTGAATTATATTCCGTTATATCATTTTTATCTACTACTGCAACACTAATATTAAGTCTAATTAGATTATCTTTAATTTCAAGGAATTTTTGACTTGGAAAGCCCAGTCTATATTCAGGTAGTGTTAATTTATATTTAGTAATTCTATTAACAATAAGAGCATCTTCCTCGTATGTTACATAAAATAAACCACTCTTAATAAATACTACCTTATCTTTATTTTTAATTTTAAACAATTCATATTTTTTCTTCATTTTTCTTCTTTCTTTTTTCACTTTATTGTTTATTTATATTATTTTATTTAGTCAGTGAAAAGTGTTTCACTGACTGATATGAGATCAAAGAGTTACTTTTTTTCTAGGCCCCAATAGTATATGGCGTTTCTGGAGCACCATTTCCTCCTGTAATTGTAACTGTGGATTTTACTGAAACTACAGGGCGGACACCACCAGTATCGGCCACATTGCTGTAGTCTAATCTACCCGGACTGCCCGAACCGACAACACCAAATGAGAAAGCAATAGTACCATCCCAGCAGTAAGGAGACAAAAGCCACCACCAAGCACCTCCTGTTATACTCGAACCAGTACTATTTAAATAATACCATACTGTTGGATTGTTAGTCCATACTAAGCCTCCTGCAT
>CAKOIJ010000022.1 GCA_934086775.1 uncultured Bacilli bacterium
AAAGTACATGAAAAACTAGAGTTATTAGTTGTTAGTAATAACCCCCCCCCCAAGTACTTTATTTTGTACTAAAGTGTTTTCGTTTTTCATATTCTTCTCCCTTTCTATTTTGCAATTTCTTCTGCTCTTGTTTCTCTAATAACTACTACCTTAATAGTACCAGGATATTGCATTTCTTCTTCTACTCTGTCTTTTATATTTCTTGCAATTTTATATGCTTTTAAATCATCTACTTCATCTGGTCTAACTATTACTCTTAGTTCCCTTCCAGCTTGCATTGCAAATGTTTTTTCTACACCATCTATTTCATTACCTATTTCTTCTAATTTTTGAAGTCTCTTTATATAATTTTCTAATGAATCATTTCTAGCACCAGGTCTAGCTGCAGATAATGTATCAGCTATTGCTACTAATTCACTTATTATGTAATTTGGCTTCTTATCTCCATGGTGACTTTCTATAGAATTTATTACTACATCATTTTCACCATATTTTTTAGCAAATTCACTTCCTAATTCAACATGTGACCCTTCTACTTCAAAATCAATTGCTTTTCCAATATCATGAAGTAGTCCTGCTCTTTTAGCAAGTGCCACATTCTCTCCTAACTCGCTTGCTAACAGCCCAGCTAAATTAGCAACTTCTATCGAATGTTGAAGCGCATTTTGACCATAACTAGTTCTAAAATATAGTTTACCTATTAAAGTAACAAGTTCTGGATTAACTCTTGTAATACTTAAACTAAATAAAGCTTCTTCCCCTTTTTCTCTAATAATTCTTTTAAAGTCTTCACAAACCTTATCATATATTTCTTCTATTCTAGCTGGGTGTATTCTTCCATCTTTAATTAAAGTTTCAATAGTAACTTTTGCTATTTCTCTTCTCAAAGGATCAAAACTAGAAAGAACAATTACTTCAGGAGTATCATCAATTATTAAATCCACTCCAGTTATGGCTTCTATTGTTCTAATGTTTCTACCCTCTCTACCAATAATTCTACCTTTCATTTCATCATTTGGTAAAGTTATTGTACTTACTGTTTGTTCACTTGCTACATCAGAAGAATACTTTTGCATACTATTTACAATATATTCTTTTGCTTTCTTATCTGCTTCTAATTTAGCATCATTCTCTCTTTCTCTTAAGTAAATGGCAATCTCTTCACTCATGTCATCTTCTACTTTTTTCATAACTAAATCTCTAGCTTTTTCTTTGCTAAAACCACTTATCTTTTCTAGCAAAGCAATTTGTTCTTTTAATATAGACTCCATTTTAGCGTCTTTTTCTAGGGTTTCCTTTTGTTTGGCTAATAAATCTTTATCTCTTAAATCAAGATTCTTTTCTCTCTCAGAAAGTAATTCATCACGTTTATTTAAACTTCTTTCTCTATTTTCAACAAGTTCTTTTAATTCTAGTACTTCTTTTTTCTTTTCTTTTACTTCATCATCAGTTTCTTGTTTTAATTTAAAACTTTCTTCTTTTAATTCAAGTAGTTTATCTCTTTTTAATTTTTCAGCATCTTTTTCTGCTTTTTCTTTTATTTTATTAGCTATAATGGTTGCATTTTGTACTCTTAATTTGTTAATAACATAAAGAGTTAATGCTCCCACAAGTGATCCTATAATAATTAGCAAAATGGAGATTAAAATATTATCCATATAATTTCCTCCATTACTATATATTTCTTAAAAGAAGTATTTTTATACTTCTAATTCTATTTTAAGATTATTTTACCATATTGTCAAATAAAATTTTTATTTATAAAGAAAAAAAGTCATCTCTGACTTAAACTTCTTTATTAAAATTATAATGATTTCTTACTTTTTCATTAAGTTCATTAAATAACTCTCTATTTTCTTTTAATAATAATTTAACATTCTCTTTTCCTTGTCCAATTTTTTCTCCATTATAAGAATACCAAGCACCACTCTTTTCTAAAATATTTAAATTAGTAGCAATATCTATAATTTCTCCTTCTTTACTTACACCTTCACCATACATAATTTCAACTTCAGCTGTTTTAAATGGAGGAGCCACTTTATTCTTAACAACTTTTACTACTGTTTTATTACCAACAACTTCAGTTCCTTGTTTAATTTGTTCACTTCTCCTTACATCAAGTCTTATTGATGAATAAAATTTAAGTGCTCTTCCACCTGGAGTAGTTTCTGGATTACCAAACATTACTCCAACTTTTTCTCTTAATTGGTTAATAAATATACAAATTGTATTAGTCTTATTAATTGCTCCACTTAATTTTCTAAGAGCTTGACTCATTAATCTTGCTTGAAGTCCTACATGTGAATCACCCATTTCACCTTCAATTTCAGCTTGTGGTACTAAAGCTGCTACCGAATCAATTACTATTATACTCATTGCATTACTTCTAACTAGTGCTTCACATATTTCTAAAGCTTGCTCTCCTGTGTCAGGTTGGCTTAGTAATAATTCATTTATATCAACACCTAGATTTCTAGCATAAACCGGATCTAATGCATGTTCAGCATCAATAAACGCTGCTCTTCCACCTTTCTTTTGTACTTCCGCGATAGCGTGAAGTGCAAATGTAGTCTTACCACTTGATTCAGGTCCATATATTTCTATAATTCTTCCCTTCGGATATCCTCCTACTCCTAAAGCAATATCTAGTGCCAAACTTCCAGAAGAAACAGTTTCTATATCTTTTACTCCTCCTTCTCCAAGTTTCATTATAGCCCCTTTACCAAATTGTTTTTCAATATTTTGTAAAACGTCTTCTAGTGTCTTATCCTTTTCATCTAATTTACTTACTTTTGCCATAACTTTCCTCCTTTAAAGTAAATTTACTTTCATATGCTTGCAACATACCTTTATTTTATTAAAAGTTAGAATAAATGTCAACTAAAAACAAAGAATTGCTCATCCTTTGTTTATGGTTTTAATGCTGTTCTTGGTACTACACATACTCCATCACTTCATTTATAAAATCATTACTAACAAGTCGATTTACTCTATTATGCAAGTTTCACATATTATTTACAATTTTATAAAGTCATTTCAACTTTACTCTTTATTCTTTCTAAAGTATTATAGATACTTTTAGTAGATTTACCTAGAATATAAGCTATTTCCTTAGTAGTTAAATCTTCTTTTTTTAATTCATACACCTTTAATTCTTCATTAGATAATAAAGAAATAATCTCCATATCTCTTTCCTTTAAATTAAGTTCATTTTCTGGTGAATATTGTTTACTAATTACTTTATTATAAAGATTTTTATCAAGTGATAAAATACCATTTTCTATTCTAGCCTTTTTTGTATTTTGAATTTTAAATATATCAGATATTCTATTTTCTATATTATTTATTAGAAATGTTCTAAAAGTACTTGGTATATCACTATTAAAATACTTAATTGATTTTATAAATGTCAATAAACATTCTTGTTTTAAATCATTTCTATCTATATTTAATTCATTCATATTTTTAATATTCTTACTAACTAAAATTTCTATATCTTCATTATATATTTTTATTAATTTATTAAATGCTTCTTCATCCTTATTTTTAGCTTTTTCTATTAATTCTAGTTCATTCATCTTGTCTTTAACACCTCATAAATAAGAATACCAGCTGCTACGGAAGCATTTAAACTATTTACCTTTCCTTTAAGAGGAATACTTGCTATAAAATCACAATTATCTTTTATTATTTTCTTTATACCAAATCCTTCACTACCAATTATCAAAGCAATTTTACCAGAATAATCTATTTCTGTATAAGCTTTGCCTCCAGCCTCTGCTCCAACTATCCAAAAGCCCATTTGTTTTAATTTAGAAATAGTACTTGTTAAGTTTGCTACTTTTACTATTTTAGAATTTGCAGTAGCCCCACTTGAAGTTTTAAGAACAACTGGTGTTATATCACAGTTTCCTTTATTAGGTACTATTATATAGTCAACTCCGGCACATTCACATGTTCTTATAATTGCCCCAAAATTCCTAGGATCTTCTATTCTATCTAGAATTACTATAAAGTTAGCATTAAAATCATTCCTTATAGCATTAAAATCATTCCTTATAGCATTAAAATCTAAAAACTTATAATCTTCTATTTCAAGTATAATTCCCTGATGATTTTCTTTAATAAGCTTATCCATTTCACTTTGAGTCTTATAAATATATTTTATCTTATTCCTCTTTATTAAAGAAAGTAACTCTTCATTATTAAAATTATCAAGCAAAAAAACATTCTTAACTACCACATTAGTATTTAATATTTCCCTTGCTACATTTTTTCCACATGCAAGCATTACTTCCACCCCTTTACATATTCATTTGCTTTTATCGCAGCAACTGCCCCTTCACTTACAGCAGTAACTACTTGATATAATTCTTTTTTAGACAAATCACCACACACAAATAAGCCATCTATGTTTGTTTTAGTACTTTCACTAACTATTTTATTATTTTGATATTCTAAATCAATATTATATAAATACTTTGGTTTTAAACTATTTTTAAAAAAAGTAAATATTCCATCCACAGTAAATGTTCCATTAGAAGTTTTTACTAAATATAAATTATTTTCTTCATTTATATTTTTTACAAAAGTATATTCATAAATAATAATATTTTCCTTATTTAATAATTCTTTATTTTCTAATTTATCTTTAGTAATAACAATTATATCCTTAGCAAATTCACTTAAATAAAGAGTATCATTTATTAAAGAATTATCTCCCAAAACTAATATTGATTTATCTTTATAAAGTGGTGCATCACATATAGCACATTTACTAAAAGAAAATTTATTATTCTCTTTTACCTCATTTCCACTAGATAAAATAACTGTCTTAGCTATATATTTACTTTTATTTGTTATTACTTTAAAAAAATTACCTTCTTTCACTAAATCAGTTACTTTTTCTATTTTATAATCTATACCTAATTTATTTATATGATTAAACATATTAAATGCTAAATCAGACCCACTTACATTAGAAAAACCTGGGTAATTATCAATTACTTTTATTTTATTAAGTAATCCTCCTGGAGTAGATTTTTCCAATATCAAAGTATTTAATTTTGATCTCTTTGCATAAATGCCTGCTGATATTCCAGCAGGCCCCATACCTATTATAATAGTATCGTACATATTTTTACCCCCTTATAATTCAACAATTTCTACTTTCTCTAAATTATACATTTCTGTTAATTTAGGTTTTCTAGCTTGAATAAATATTATTATAGCCCCTACTACAACAAGAATGACACTAACCAACTGTGCAACTTTTATATTACCAAGCATTAAATTGTATTCATTACTTCTCATTCCTTCAAATATAAACCTACCTATACTATACCAAATTAAATATGCCCCTGTTTGCCAACCTAATCTAGTATATTTAAGTTTTCTTAATATAATTATTAAAATAAATCCAAATAAACACCATAGTGATTCATAATAAAATAATGGTTCATAATATACTCCATTTACATTCATTCCATATATCACAAAATCAGGAATAAACTTTAAATTTTTTAAATGTTCAAGTGTAGTTGGAAGTCCATAGACCTCACTATTAAAGAAATTACCCCATCTACCAAGAGCCTGCGCTAATAATAAATAAGGAGCAATAATATCAAGCATTCTAAATGCAGATACTTTATATTTTTTAGAATATAAAATTAATGTTAATCCTCCAAATATTATACCTCCATGTATAGCAAGTCCACCTTCCCATACTTTAAATATATCTGCAGGATGTGCTAAATAATAATCTAAATTAAATAAACAATAATACACCCTTGCACCAATAATACCTACTACTATAGTCCAAAACAATAAATTAGTAATAAAATCCTTATCTAATTTAAATTTTTTAGCTTCACCATTAATTAATATAGTACTTATAATTATAGCAACTAATATAAATATACTATACCACTTAATTTCAAATGAGCCTATTGTAAATGCTACTGGATTCATATTCTTACCTTCTTTCCCTTACTGGACTAACTATTATATTATTTAAAAGTGCATTAATCACACTTATAAATAAAGCAATAAATATACCTGTTATCCATCCACTTAATACAAACTTACCTCCAAGTACCAAACTGGTTAATTTAAGAATAATTACGTTTATAAATAAACTACTTATACCTAAAGTTAATATATTAATTGGAAGCATTAAATACTTAAGAAATGGTTTTAAGTACACACTAAATAAACTAATTATTATACTTGCTAAACAGGCATAGAAAAAACTTTCTATATATAAGCTTTTAAATAAATAGTCAGCAATAACCAAACTTAAAGCACCTGTTAATATTTCTAATAAAAATGTAATAAATTCTTTTCTTTTAATATTCATTTTTTCCCTCTTTCTTTATAATTATATTATATTAAAAATAATTAATAAAAACAATATAAAGTTAAGTATAACTCAAAAATATATGATAATAATAAAAGTATGAATAGTAATAATATAATTAAAAAACTTTATAATATCAAAGAAAATATGCCTGACTTAATAATTAAAAAAATTAAAGTTAGTCTTTTTAACTATGTTTATATTATATCTAATGAAAGTGTTTCAAGTGGTGACAGAGTTAATAACTTTATACTAAAATATTTTAGTAATAAAAGTATTTTAAATAATAAAATACTTAATAATCTAAAAAAAGAAATAGAAGAAAATATTCCAAGTATTAACTTTAAAATAATAACTGATGAAAACAATTTATTAAATTTACTATTTAGTGGTTTTACTATTATTATCTATAAAAATATATTTGTTGCTTATGAAACAAGAGCAGACCTTGACAGGGGTATTACTGAACCAACAAGTGAGCCAGTCGTAAGAGGACCAAAAGATTCTTTTACTGAAAATTATAATAAAAATATAGGTTTAATTAGAAAGAGAATTAAAAGTGAAAACTTATGTCTAGAAGAAGTCACTATTGGAAGAGAAAGTAATAGTAAAGTTGGTATTCTTTATTTAAAAAATATTTGTGAAGACGAACTTGTTAGTAGTATTAAAGAAAAGTTAAATAGTATAGATATAGATGGAATAATAGACGTTAATTATCTTAAAACTTTTTTAGATCATGAAAACGTTACTTTTTTCCCTACACTTCTTTACACAGAAAAACCAGATGATGCATCAAGATATTTACTTGATGGAAGAGTCATTATTACAATGGAAAACTCTCCAAGTGTTATAGTAGCTCCCACATTTTTTGTAGACTTCTTTCATAATAGTGAAGATTATTACCATAAAACATTCTTTTCTAGTTTCATGAGAATAATTAGATTTCTTGCTTTTATATTAGCAATTATTACACCTGCATTTTTTATAGCTATCATTTCATACGATCCAGAAATATTACCCGTTAGTCTACTTATTAACTTTTCAGTTCAAAGAAGTAATGTACCATTTCCTGTTATAATAGAAGCTTTTATACTTCTTTTTACATTTGAACTTTTATACGAAGGTGACTCAAGAACTCCTAGTTCAAGAGGTACTTCTCTTTCAATATTAGGAGCTTTAGTATTAGGTGATGCTGCTGTAAATGCCGGGTTAATTTCACCAATTATGGTCATAGTAGTAGCAATTAGTTCAATTAGTAGTCTAGTTTTTGTATATTATGACATGCAAGGTTCAATTAGGTTTTGGAGATATTTATTAATGGGACTTTCTGGAATATTTGGAATTATTGGATTTATAATGGGTATATTACTACTTGTTATAAATCTTTGTACAATTAAAAGTTTTGGCAAACCGTACACTCTTCCTATTTTTCCTTTTCTTCCTAAAGAACAAGGAAATGCCATCATTAGAAAGGATATAACTAAATTAAATAAAAGACAAAGTTATATAACAAAGAAAAATATAATAAGGGAGAGAGAAAAATGAAAAAAATTATACTATTATTCATAGTAGTACTTTTATGTACTGGATGTTGGAATTATAAAGAACTTAGTGAACTAGGAATTGTAACTGCACTTAGTATAAGTAAAGAAGGAGATGAATACGTTTTAGTTAATCAAATAATGAATATTGTTGATAGTGAGAAAAACAACTTAAACGAAAGCCCAATTACTACTATATCTGGAAGAGGTAAAACTATTTTTGAAGCTGCAAGAAGCATGAATAAATTAACAAGTAAAATTTCCTTTCTAGCTGATGTTGATTATGTTTTTTTAGATAAAAGTGTCTTAACAGAAGACCCTAAAGAAATAATGGACTTTTTAATTAGAGATACTAGATTATCATTAAACTTTTTTATTATTACTTCTGAAGAAACAAGTGGTGAAGATATTCTAAGTAGCATAAGTCACTTCAATACTAATTCAGCTAAAAATTTATACGAAATTTTAAATAATAGTGAAAAAAGATTTGGAGGAATAAAAACTCTTAATGTAAGAGATTATATTTCCTATAACTTAGAAATTGGTTCTAATGTAATTTATCCCAATGTTATCGTAGAAAACAAAGATACTTCAAATAATAAAACACTTGAAGATTCAAAAAGTAATGGTTCTGTTAAAGTTAAAGATATGATATTTTTTAATAGTAATAAAGAAATTATACACATAAATGATAATATCATGAAAGGCTATAATTTCATTAATAATAATATCAAGAATGCTTCAATTACCGTTCCATGTAAAGGAGGAAACTTTACTATTGAAACTCTTGAAAGTAAATTTAATATAAAAGATAAACTTAGTGGTAATAAACTTTTAATTAAAGGAGATGTAGGAGCAGAAATAGTTTATTATGGATGTTCTTTAGATTTAGATGATACTAAAAAGCTTAGTGAAATTAGTATTCTAGCTGAAAAAGAAGTAGAAAATTATATTGAAGAAGCTCTTAAATTTGCTAAAAAACATAATTATGATTTTCTAAATATAGGTAATTATATTTATAAAAATAATAAAAACTATTTTGATTTTAAAAATAACAATTGGAACAAAGAAGGTTTACCAAGTATTAAATTCGATTATAATATAGATGTATCCCTTTACAAACAAGGAAATTTAAGAGGTGATATTTAGTGAATAATTACAAAATTAGTAGTTTAAGCTTTACTTTAATGTTTATTTGTATTATAAATGCTCTTTTGCCTGGAACTTTATTTCCATATATGATTTATGAAGCAAAAACAAGTTTATTTATAAGTATTTTAATTAGTTACTTTTTAGGCCTTTTAATTATTTATTTCTTTTTTAAAGTATTTAATTATTTACCTAACGAAAGTATTTTTGGAAAAATAAATAAAATATTCCCTAAAATTATTTCTAAAATAATAAGTTTAATAATATTAATTCTAATTTTTATATTTGCTATATGTGTATTTTGGAGATATTCTACATTTATTTCACTAGAATTTCTAACAGAAACCCCTAACTATTTTGTTACTTTGATAGTTATCCTACCTGTTATTTATATCATGTTCTACGACATTGATACAATAGCTAGAGTCTCCATTTTTTGTGTATTTATTGGTTTTATACTTATCATTAGTAATTTTATTTCATTATCTGGAACAATTAATATAAGCAACTTTAAACCTCTTTTAAATAATGATATATATCACATTACCAAAAGTAGTATAGTTTTTGTTACTTTAAATGTTGTTCCCATTTTAAGTCTATTAATAATTCCTAAAAATAATATTACTAATAAAGATAAACTACAAAAGAATTTATTAATAGGATATAGTATAAACACCTTTTGCATATGTTTAATATTCCTTTCAATAATTGGTGTTCTTGGTTTACCTTTATCTAGTTTATTTACCTTTCCTTCTTATGAAGTCTTAAAAACAATAAATATGTTTAGTTTTTTAGATAATGTAGAAAATTTTAATATAACTATCTGGATATTATTTATGACTTTTAGTGTTAGTTATAACATGCTTATCTTGAAGTATGGTATTTATGAAGTATTTAATATTAAAAATAAGAAAATAATGTTTATAATTTGTTCATTAATTATTATTCTACTTTGTTCTGCTGTTATTTTTATGATTCCTTATGAAAATTATATTAATAAATATAAAAGATTATATACCTATATCCCTTTTAGTATTTTAATAGCATCAATTATTATTTTATTATTAATATTTATAAGAGGTAAACAAAAAGACATACATTAATTAAAAAATTAATGTGTGTCTTTATCATTTTTCTTAAGAGTTTTATCAATTATATAACTAGTTAAACTATCTAACCTAGTAAATATTTGCACACTTGCTATAGCAAACACTACATAAAGTAAAATAGTACTAAAAGTTATACTTGATAAATCGAAGAAACTGTAAAGAAATAGTAATGAATATATAAATATACCAATTAATATAGTAATCATAGATGCTCTTAGTACATTAAACGGTTTACATAATTTAAATAAAAATATAAAACCAGTAGTAGCTGTCATAATAACAATTAAAGTAGTGGCAAGATCAGGATCAATATTAAATTCTTTTTTAAATAATGTTATTAACACAACATTAAATACAACAGTTAATGCTGGAGGTATACTTTTTTTAATAACATTTAACATAAAGTTTCCTTTTACTTTTTCATTATTAGGTTCAAGTGCTAAAATAAATGATGGAATACTTATTGTGCATGTTGTAATTAAACTAAGATGAATTGGTAAATAAAAATATTCACTTTTCATAAACAAACAAATAATTACTAATATAGCTGTAAAAATTGTTTTAATTAAAAGTAAACTAGCACTTCTTTCTACATTATTAATTGTTCTTCTTCCTTCATCTACTACTTTAGGCATATTACTAAAGTCAGAATTCAGTAAAATAATTTGACTAATACTTCTTGCAGCATCACTAGCATTACCTAAGGATATTGCACAGTCCGATTGTTTAAGTGCTAAACAGTCATTCACACCATCACCCATCATTGCAACAGTATGTCCTTTATCTTGAAGTGCTTTAATAATCATTTTCTTTTGATGAGGTTTTACCCTTCCAAAAACATTATAATCCGTAAAATCATCTATATTCTCTTCATTTAATAAAGTAGCATCTACTCCTTTTATATCTTTTAACCCTGCTTTTTTAGCAACAGAAATTACTGTTTTATAAGAATCACCACTTATAATTTTAATATCTACATGTTGCCTTTTAAAATATTCTAAAGTACTAGGTGCTTCTTTTCTAATTATATCTTCAATTAAAATTAATGCTACTAGTTTCCCATTAGTTGGTTTAGCACATACTTCTTCATTTGTTTTAACAAGTGCAAGTACCCTATAATCACTCACTTTATTTAAATCTTCTTCATAAGACTTAATATCATCAATTAAATATTCAGGTGCTCCTAAATAATATGTGCCTTCACTATAAAAAGTAACACCAGAAAATTTCCTTTCAGAAGAAAATTCTTCTTTTTCCTTAATTACATAATTACCTTTAACTGGGTATTTTTCTTTTATAGCTTCTAATGAAGAATTAGAAGTATCAAACGAATAAACATAGTTCATAAGTATTAAATCTATCTCAGTACTAGTAAAATTATTAAATGGAATAATACTATTTACTCTCATTCTACCCTCAGTAATAGTACCTGTTTTATCTAAACAAATAGTATCTACTCTAGCAAGAGCTTCAATTGAATAAAGTTCATTAATAAGTGTATTAACCTTTCCTAATCTTATTACACTAACAGCCATTACACTACTCGTAAGAAGAAGAAGCCCATCCGGTATCATCCCTATTAATGCTCCAACTGAATGGAAAACAGCATCTGAAAAATTCCCTGTTATTAAATATTGATTATACATAAGTAAAATTCCTACAGGAACAATAATTATACTTAAAACTTTTAATATTTTAACAAATGTTTCCATAATAACAGAATTAACTTTTTTGCTATATTTAGCTTCAGAACTTATTTTAGAAATATAGTTATTCTCTCCTACATTAATAACTTTAGCATAACAAAGACCACTAACAATAAAACTACCACTTAATAAAGTATCATTTTCCTTTTTACTTAATGAATCACTTTCCCCACTTATAAAAGATTCATTTACTTCTACAGTTCCATTAAGTATAATACAGTCACAAACAATTTGATCTCCTATTTCTAATTTCATGATATCATCAAGTACTATATCATTTACATCTACTAAAACTTCTTTTCTATTTCTAATTACTTTAATTTTAGCATTTGCTAAAATTGATAGTTTATCTATTATCCTTTTAGAAACAATTTCTTGAACTGTACTTATAATTGTATTAACTATAAGTACTCCCATAAATGCAGAATTCTTAAGTGCTTCAAATAATCTAGAATCAAGTAAACCAGATATTATCATTAAAACACATAAAATACTATTTACTATATTAAAATAAGTAAATATATTATCTTTTAATATTTTTTTAATACTTTTAGTTGTTGGTTCATTATTATAATTAACTAAATTTTTTTGTTTTCTTATATTAACTTCTTCACTATTTAAACCAACTTTATAAATAGGATCATCCATCTAACTTCACCTTTTTATCCTATTAATATTTTATCAAACTTTAAATAAAAAGTCATCATAATATAACAAAAAGTAAATATTAACTTTATTATCTTTAAACATAAAAAGAACTTACTTATTTTCATAAGCAAGTAAGTTCTTTATATCTTTTTCTGTTAAATCAGATAATATATTATTATCCATTTGATTAGTATCAATTAACTTAGTCATAAGTTCCCTCTTCTTTTCTCCAAGTTCAAGAACTTTCTCTTCTATTGTTCCTTTACTAACTAATCTAATAACTTCTACAACCTTTTTCTGCCCTATTCTATGAGCGCGATCAGTTGCTTGATTTTCTGCTTGTGGATTCCACCATAAATCTAAATGTATAACAGTACTAGCGGCAGTTAAATTGAGACCTGTACCCCCACTTTTAAGCATTATTAAGAATACTTTTACATCATCCTTTTCATTAAAATCATCAACTCTATTAATTCTATCTTTACTTGATACACTACCATCGATAATATAAGTTTTTATACCTTTCTTATTAAGCTCATCATTTACAATATTTAAAGCGGTTCTAAAAGAAGTAAACACAAGTATTTTTTCTCCATTACTTATTACTTCTTCTACTATTTCAGTAAATCTTTCAATTTTATTAGAACCACCATCATAGTCTTCATAAACTATTTTAGGATCTATACATATTTGTCTTAACTTAGTTAAAAGAGGTAAGAGCATAAATCTCACTTTAGACATTCCACCTTCATCTAATGCTTTATTTACCTCTTCTTTAACTTTATCTAACTCTGCCACATAAAGTTTCTTTTGTTCATCGCTTAAATCTATATAAATATTATTTTCTATCTTTTCAGGTAGTTCTTTTACTACTTCTTTCTTTCTTCTTCTTAATATAAATGGTTTTATTTGATTTGATAAATTATCTAATAAAATATTAGTATTTTCATCAAATTCATGAATTTTATACTTCCTATTAAATTTATCATATTTAGATAAATACCCAGGCATTATAAAATCAAATATACTCCAAAGTTCTATTAAACTATTTTCTAAAGGTGTTCCTGTTAAAGCAAATTTAACATCACTTTTTACTTCTTTAGCAGTTCTAGTAATTCCAGCAAAAGGATTCTTTATATTTTGTGCTTCATCTAATATAACTGCATGAAATCTTTTCTCTTTATAAATATCTTCATCTTCTCTTAACAAACCATATGTAGTTATATATACATTAAAATTACCATTTTCTATTAAATCTACTCTTTTAGATTTTACTCCATTTATCAATTTAACTTTAATTTCAGGCGCAAATTTTTTAAATTCATACTTCCAATTATATAATAATGAAGTAGGTACTACTATTAAGAATGTACTACTTTCATTATCTTTTAATATTTCCTTTATATAATAAATTAATTCAATTGTCTTACCTAATCCCATCTCATCAGCAAGTATTCCTCCAAACCCAGTTTTATCTAAGTTATAAAGCCACTTAACCCCAGTTATTTGGTAATCTCTTAATATTTTCTTATCTTCAGTACTTAACTTAATATCACTATCTTTATATTTATAAAAATTATCAATAAAATTATTAAATAAATTATCTGTTTTAATAACACTTTTATTTAAACTATCTAAATATATAGCTCTAAATTTAAGTATTTCGCCCTTACCATTTATTATTTCTTCATCAGTAAAATCTAGTTCATCAGTTAAATCCATCATTTCATTTAAATTACTATTTTCTAAATCTATTATACTATTATTCTTAAGTTTATAATATTTCTTTTTATCTTTAATACTTTTAAAAATATTAACAAGTTCATCACTTTCTATACCATCCAAATTAAAATTATAAGTAAGAATATTATCCTTTCCTATAGAAAATGTACTAGACATATTAAAATCTTTTTTAAGATTTAATTTTTTAAAGTTTTCAGTAGTAAATACTTCATATTTACTACTTAAATCCATTAAACCTTCTTCTATAAACTTAACTATTTTCTCTAAATCATTCATAATTATTTTATTCTTATCTACTACAAAACCATATAAAAGAAGACTATTTATTAAATTATTTTCAAAGTTAATATCTCTAAGTACATTACCTTTACTATCAAAATAATCTATTTGTTCATTATATTTAAGTTTAATTTTAACTACAATATTACTCTTGCTTAAATCAAAATATAAACTAACTTTAGGTTCATTTATTATTACTATTTTATCTTTTAATTTACTTTCTACATTTGTATTATTCTTTATAATAGGAAGAATTCCAAGTGAAAAATCCTTTAATTTATCTTTAGGAATTATAAGTTTATCTAATTCTCCTTGTATAATTAAATCAACTAAAGTAGATTCTTCACTATTTAAATAATAAATATTTCCTTTATAATAAGCAAACTCTTCGCAGAGTATTTCTAAGTCACTTATATCTATATCTAACTTATAATTCTTTTCATCTAAAGAATCTATACTAGTATCTATAGGAAAACCCTCTTTAATATAATTTATATTTACACCATTATATTTAAAACTAACTTTTAATTCTTTTAAGTATTCTAAAAACTCCCTCATAACAATTTCATCAATATAGTTTTTATTTAAATCAGTAATATGTCTATTAATAAATTTAAATACTTTAGAAGATTTTTCATTTAAAAAGTTTTCATCAAAATTAAAAGTAAAATCTTTTCCAAACTTAAATTCATTTTCTCCAGATTTAATTGCATGAATAAAACTAGACTGTTTATTATTATATGTATACATTTTATCTTTACCAAGTTTTACTCTTAAAGAATATATTTTATTATAATAGTTACCTTGAGAAAGAATTTCTAAATCAAGAAATACTTCTTTTTTTATTATAGGTTTATTTATTTTAACAAAGTTATCAATAATAATATTTGATACTTCTTTTAAATCAGGTTTAACATAAAAAATTTTATCAGAATACCATCTAAAACAAGTTATTAAATGTGGACAAGAACTTGTATTTTTATATTTTTCGCATGAACAAGAATAACCTTTTACTTCTCCTTTTTCATTTCTCCTTATTACTTCACTCACATAATCAGAATAATAATCATCATACCTAAAATAAAAATCTGTATATTCTTCTTGTCCTTTTACATGTTCTTCTTTTATTAAATCAACTCTATAAGGGCTACAATATTCACCTCTTAACACATCACTTCTTTCAAAGTGGTCAAATAAGAAATCTCGGTTTTTATAATAAAGTTTATCATTATCCATTTCGCCAAACATAACAGCACCTCTCATGATATTATACATTATAAGAAAGAAAAAAGAAAGTTTTTCATGTTAAAAATACAGTTAGTTAAACTGTATTTTAATTCCTTTATATTTTTTAATTTGTAATTACATATGGATCAGATTTTGTTCCTGTACCTTCTACCATTACTCCAGCTTCTAGAGCCATAACTGAGCTAGAAGCCAAAGCAGACGTCACGAAGCCGGTGTCGTTGACATACCCGCGGCCGGTGACACGGAAAGCACGGTTAGCATCCGAAGCAGAAGGGCTAATTAACCATTGGTCGCTGCTATTTCCTTGGAATAACCAATTGTTATTATAACATGCTGCTGTCCCATCATAACTAAATAGTTCTTTTGTTCTTGGACAGTCACTTGCAAGTACAGCGTATCCATAATCACTTAGATATATTAATCCTACACTTCCTATAAAAGAAGTAGAACTATTATAACTATTTGCTGCTGTTTTACCTGGTGTCGTTCCTCTTTCTGCTGTATACCATCCTGATGATGTAAGTGAAGTATAAGAAGCACTTGTTCCTAGGTACATCTTAAAGTTTACTGTATGACTATAATTAGTTAGATTATATGTACTTGATAAAGTATTA
>CAKOIJ010000023.1 GCA_934086775.1 uncultured Bacilli bacterium
TATTTAATACACATGAAAAACCAGAGTTATTAGTTGTTAGTAATAACCCCCCCCCCAAGTACTTTATTTTGTACAAATAGGCTGTTGTTTTTCATGTTTATCTCCTTTGTTATTTTTAGTTTCCTATAATAAAATAATACCATAAAATGTTTATTAATGCTAGTCTTATTTTTACAAGATTTTGTTTTTTTTAGTTAATTATTTCGTTATTGTTATCAAATTTAATATCTAAGAACTTTCTACTTGATAGATAATCACACATATGTACAAATCTTTCATATTTGGTAATTGGTTTTTTTAATACCTCATTACCGTTATAATCTTTTACCCATTCTCCCATATGTGTTTCTATCATGGAAGTTAATAAATTTAATTCTTCTTCTGTTAAACTTAAATATTCTTTATTATCTTTTATTAACTTACTTGCAAGTAATGGGTGTTCAAACTTAGTATATCTTTCTTCAGGTATACCTCTTTTAACACTATCATGCATTATTAAAGCAAGTAATATTAAATCTTTTTCATCATTTGTAAATTTATACCCAATTGAATTATTTTCAAGTAATTCTTTTGCTATTCTAACAGCAGCCTTAGTGTGTCTTAAAAGTCCTCCTCTTCCTAAAGAAAATTCAGGATGATATTTACCAGTAGAGCTAGCAGATTCAGTAAAGAAGTATTCGGGTATTTTTTCTATCAAAGTACAAGCATTTTCTTTTATTCTTTCGTTTTTAATAAAGTTTAATTCAGTATTAAATACTTTTACATTAGTACTAGAAACCACGGCCACCACCGCCACCTCCTCCAAAACCTCCACCAGAAGAGAAACCACCACCAAAGCCTCCTCCACTTGAAGAAGTAGATTTTGCAATTGCTTCAGACACCATTGAACTTGCAGTTGACAGTGATGAATGAACACTTTTAGAAACTGAATTATTTAAATTACTCCAAAGTAAATAATCAAATACTATGTCATTATTATTATAATTCATTTCATTAAATTTTATTTTCATAGTTTTAGATACTTTATCAGCAATACCAAATATACTTGCATATACTAAATATCTTTCCCAAAGTGTTATTTCAGGCAATTCTTTTTCATCAAATCTACCAAAATCATTTAGGAACCTTTTAAATGCTTTCCATTTAGCATAATGAACTGCACCTTTAGGTGTTCTTTTATCAAATTTTATTATATATATTATAAAGACTATTGTTAAAACTAATGTAGTAATTGTTAATATATTAAATGTGTTTATTTTAAAGAATAAATACATTATAAGAAAACCTAATAAAGAATATAAAACAAAATATAATTTTATTTTATTATTATTTTCATAGAAATTATTATTTATACTTTCCTTTGTAGTAAGTTCTTTCCATGCCTCAAATCCTTTTAAGAAAGGACTAGTAGTACCAACAAGATCTTTAGCGTATTTTTTTAACTTACTTAAAGTTACTTCTTTACCATTACCTGCATTATTAAATAGTATTTCCATTAACTTTTTCTCTGCTTCACTTAAGTTATTATCATTTACTTTAATAAATTTATAGTCTTTTTTATCAAGTTGTTCAAATTTAATATTCTTTTTATATATTAGATTTAATATACTTGTTGAAAAACCTTTCTCAGTTATTTTTTTATCAAATAAATATTCTATATTAGTAACATCATAATCATCTATAAATTCTCTATTATATTCCATATCAAAATTAGTTTTAACTTCTTTATCATATTTTATATAAATATATATAAATAAAAGAATTGTCAAAATTATATAAGTTATACTCATAGTATATGTTCCATAAACATATACCTTTGCTTTTTGTCTTATTTTATTTGCTTCATCTGCACGAGATTCTTCTACTTTAAGAATATTATCTAAACCATCAATATTACTCTTTTTTAAAAATGGATGATTTACTAATATTAGATTTTTTGGAAAAGTCATTCTCATATCTACAGGAGTATTTTTACTTAAATTAGATATTGATAAATATCCTCCATAATAAATATCTTTACCATCCTCTTTCCAAAAACTCACTTGCCCTTCAAGAGGACCATGAGCCCATACTCTTATATCATCTTTATCTACAGAACTAGGTAATGCTACTCTTAACTTATAATTCTTAATATTATCATCAAACCTATCACCAATAAAATTATAATATATTTCAGCTACATCATTATGAAGTACAACTACATTACCTAATAAATATTCTATATAAAAGTATGTACTTCCATTCTCTGTTTCATTATGCATTTTTAAACTAATTCCATCAGTAATATTACTTTTTTCATAACAGTTTTTACTATTTGAACACTCTAAAAATTCATTTATTTTTTCATTAAAAACATTATAATTTAATTCATCAGAATTATTATAATTAATACTACCTACCTTTGTTATTTCAATATTAGTAGCATTATATATACTTGAACCTTCAAAACTATTTAAACTACCATCAAACTCATTAAGTTTACTATTTTTGAATACTAAATCTCTTATATATCCATTAAAACTTCCATTTACCTTTATAACTTCTTTAACAACCATATTCCCAGATATATCTATTCTAGCATCAACTATATAGTCATCTATTTTATAATTTACATTTGTTACCTTAGCTTCATTTATAGTTATAAAAGCAAAAAAACTTATAAACAATATAACTATTTTTTTCATGTTTCCTCCTCTTAAAAAAAGCTTACAATTGTAAGCTTAAAACTTAACTTCTGGAGCAGTTTTAGCTTCAGCTTCTGCTTCAAAGAAAGCTTCTTTTTTAAATTTAAATAGACTGGCAACTAAATTTGAAGGAAATAATTCAACTTTATTATTTAATGTTAGAACAGTATCATTATAAAATTGTCTAGCACTAGAAATTTTATTTTCACTATCCTCTAAATTCTTTTGAAGATTTAAAAAACTTGTATCAGCCTTAAGTTCAGGATAACTTTCACTTAATGCAAATAATTGTCTTACAGCACTTGTAAGTTCATTATTAGCTTTCATTTCTTCTTCTGGAGTACTTGCTACAGTAAATTTATTTCTTGCTTCAATTACTCCTTTTAAAGTTTCACTTTCGTGTTTTGCATACCCTTTTACAGTTTCAACTATATTAGGTATTAAATCAAATCTTCTTTTTAGTTGTACCTCTATCTGTGCCCATTGGTCTTTGACTCTATTTCTTAATCTAACAAGACTATTATAAGTACTAATTACATAAAGAACTAGTAAAACCAAAATTCCAATTATAATCCATGCTGTTGTACTCATATTATTACCACCTTTCTGATATTAATTATACTATAATATAATTTTAATTACTAGTAAATTATATTAAAATTATTTCATTTTTACACTTGTTTATGGTAAAATACTTTTTGAAAGAGGTGCCTATGAATAAAACAGCTGTTATACTTGGTTCAAGTATTAATTTAGGAAAAGAAATTGCTTTAGAATATGCTAGAAACGGATATAATACCGTTATTACATATTTAAATCATGAAAAAGAAGCAATAGAAATAAGTAAGTTTATAGAAAACAATTTTAGTGTTAAAACTTTAGTAAGCAAATGTGATATTAGAAGTGAAGAAGATTTAAAATTACTATTAGATAAAATTAAAAGTAATTTTAATAGTTTAGATGTTTTAATAAACAACTCGGCTATTAATATTGATAATAGTTTTAAACAGAAAACTAAAGAAGAATTTTTATCTGTTCTTGAAACTAATCTAGTCGGACCTTTTTTATCTTCAAAAATACTTGGAGAATATATGAAAGAATTCGAAGGTTCTTCCATTATTAATATTTCTTCTAATAATGCTATTGATAGTTTTTACATAGAAAGTTTAGATTATGATGCTTCAAAAGCAGGACTTATTAATCTAACTCATAATTTAGCTAATTATTTTGCTCCTTTTATTAGAGTTAATGCTATTTGTCCTGGATGGTTCTTAACTGATAAAAGTATTAACCCATTTTTAAAAGAAAATGAAGAAAAGAAAATACTTCTTAATAGATTTGGTACTATGAATGAAATTGCAAAAGTTGTATATTTTTTAGGAAGTGAAAATGCCAGTTATATAAATGATGCAGTTATTAAAGTGGACGGTGGTAAAAAATGTTAAATCTTAATAATGATAAAATAGATTTTGTTAATAAATGTGAAGACAGTCTAAAAGATACCTTTAAAGAAATAGATAATATGGAACTTGTTAATAGTAAGAAAGTATTAGATGCTTTTCATAAGTTTAATTTAAATGAAAATGATTTAAATGGTACTACTGGGTATGGATATAATGATATTGGAAGAGATAAGATAGAAAATATTTTTAGTGATATTTTTAAAGCAGAAGATGCCCTAGTAAGAAGAGAATTTGCATGCGCTAGCCATGCATTAAGTATAAGCCTTAGTGCCTTATTAAGACATGGTAATATCTTACTTTCAATTACTGGGTTACCTTATGATACTATGCATGAAGTTATAGGTATAAAAGAAAATAATAGTTCTCTTATAAGTTATGGAGTTAAATATAAACAAATAGATTTAATTAATAATGATTTTGATTATGAAAAAATAAGTAAAAGTCTAGAAAATGTAAATCTTGTGTATATACAAAGAAGTCGCGGTTATTCTTTAAGAGACAGTATAAATATTGAAAAAATAGAAAAAGTAATTAAGTTAATCAAAGACATCAATAAAGAAATAATAATCTTTGTTGATAACTGTTATACTGAATTTGTTGAAAACAAATTCCCTACAGAGGTAGGAGCTGATATTATAGTTGGTTCTTTAATCAAAAATTTAGGTGGAGGTATTTCTACTAATGGTGCTTATGTTGCAGGAAAAAAAGACTTAATTAAACTTGTCAGTGAAAGACTATATTTACCAGGTGAAGGTAAAGAAGTTGGCCCAAGTGTTAATGCTAACAGAATGTTTCTAATGGGTTTATATCTTGCACCAAGTGTAGTTGCATCCAGTTTGAAATCAAGTA
Organism: uncultured Bacilli bacterium; assembly: GCA_934086775.1. GTDB lineage: Bacteria > Bacillota_I > Bacilli_A > RF39 > UBA660 > CAG-628. The sequence continues at coordinate 4,997 of CAKOIJ010000023.1, forward strand.
TACTATTTAGCAAAGTTTTTGAAGAATTAGGTTATTTAGTTAACCCAAAGTTTAATGAAAAAAGATCAGACATAGTAGAAGTAATTTATTTAAAAAATGAAGAAAACTTAATAAATTTCTGTAAAACATTACAACAAAGTGGACCAATTAATTCAGAGGTTACACCTATTCCAGGAGATATGCCTGGATATGACAATAAAATTATCATGGCAAGTCCTAGTTTTACTACTGGCTCAAGTATTGAATTATCTGCTGATGCACCTTTAAAAGAACCTTATGCTTTATTTGTACAAGGTAGTCTTTCCTATTCTTATGCAAAACTAACCCTAGTAAATATCTTAAGCAATATGTAAATCGTTTGTATATTAAATGTATAAAATATATATGATATAATTATATTATATTTAGTCAGCCGGAACGCACCTATGTCGATGTTCATTCATATGAACTATGGCTCACGCGGAAGTTGGCTAAATTTTTTTATTTGACAATCATATTTATTTATGATAGAATTATATTACATTTAGTCAGCCGGAACGCACCTTTGTCGATGTTCATTTATATGAACTATGGCTCACGCGGAAGCTGACTAAATTTTTTTTATGTCTAAAATATCATATAAATACTTTTTACCATTAGCATCATTTCTAACAAGTAATGTACAAGTATACATTACTTCTTTTTTATTTTGAAGCATGGAAAACTTTACATTATATTCATAAAAGCCATATTTTGCATCTATTTTATGTTTATCTTTTTTACGATTAACAAATGTCTTATTATTTGCATTTAAAAATAACTCTTCTATATAATCCGATAAAATACATTTAACGTATTTTATGTCATTTGGTCTCCTTTTTGTGTATTTAGAATAAATATATTCTCCTTGTAATTTATAATCAATATAAATATTATTTGATGTTTCTATATTTTTATATTTATTTCCTCTTTGCTTTTTTATATTGTTTTTTGCTTTTTGCTGAGCATCATATATACTTAAATCTCCATAGTTATCATCATCTATTTTTAATCTATTGAACGAACCATCACAGTTATAAACTTCTATACTTTCATTTAAATTTAAACCCGGTCTTTCGTTATCGTAATAGTAAACCTTTGTAATGTTTAGTATTTCAAAGTAATTTATCATATCTATTTTCCTTTCATTAAAAAATAGATTAGCATACTTTTTATTTAGTGTCAAACTTCGTAGATTTTAAATTTTAAGTAGCTTTTTAATATTAAAAATTTAATTTTATATAGTTAAATGACTATTAAAATTAAAAATTTAAATAAAAAAAAAGTATAAAACTATACTTTTATTACATAGAAGTAAATGACCTTAAAATAGAAAGTACAAGTACTAGCATAACTCCTACACCTGTAGTTGAAAGCATAACCATTGTTTTCTTTTCCATTCTTTCTAGTCTTTCCTTGTATTTTGTTTCTCTACTTTTAGCTTGTAAATTTGATATTGTTCTAGAAAATACTATTAATTGTTCTTGTTTTCTTTCTTGATCCCCAAGCCCAAGTCTATAAAGAAGTCTCATCATTCTCATTGAGTCTCTAACTGGGTAATCAATAGCAAACTCCATATAAGGGTCTATACTTGAATCACCAGCATTTATTTTCCCTGTAAGTTCTCTTAACCCTTCTTTGAAAATTGGAGGTGCTGTATCAATACTTTTACTTAATGCTACAGGTACTGTGTAGTGTTGAATTAATATTTCCAAACTTTTTAAATAATATGGAAGCAATAAATCTATTTCATGTAAATGTCTTTTGTAATAATTTTTTAAATTACTATATCCACTTTTAAAGATAAAGAAACCTGCACCAAAACATATAATTAAATTCAAGAACGATAATTTCTTTGACATCATTAACATAAGGAAGAATACAACTACTAATATTATCAGAGAATCCTTAATTCTTTTTTCAAATAATTTATTAGAGTCTACTCCTTCTCCATACTTTGCTTTAACTAAGAAATCATAATCATCTTCTTTTAAAAGTTTAAATACTTTTTCATTATCTTTCACAAATTTATTAACATCTATTTTTTTATTTGCAAGTAATATAATAACTATTAGTACACCTACTATTAATATTTCATACATCATTCTGCACCCACATCCTCATTATAATATTTTTCTCCACTTACTAGGAAGTAAGTATTTACTATAATTATAGCATGCAATAATAATTTAACATACCACAAGTTAAGAAGTGCTAAATAACTCTCTGACCCAAGCAACACTTGTATTAATGCAATTAAGAAATATAATACTATTCCAAATGTCAAAAATTGTTTATGAAAGTTTTGTCTATCCATTCTATCTCTATATACATTTTCTACTAACATATCTATATCTTGCATCATTCCTTCTAAAGCTTCTCCTGAATCTTTTGAACCTTCATTTGTTATTTGTAAGAAAAGCTGATGCATATTTCTTATAACATAATAATCATATTTACTATTCATATATTCTATTGCACTATCAATTGTTGAACTATTATATGCAATACTTATCATTTGTTTTACATCACTTAAAATAGGATCTTCTAATACGCCACTATCTCTCACACCCTCTAAACTTTTTACAAAAGATTGAGTAGTATTAAATTCCATTATTACATTAGTTGAATATACTTGTATTTGTTCGAATATAAATTCACTATATATACGTTTACATCTTAAGTAAGCTAAGAAAGGAATGAACAAAACAGCTAGTATAGAATATACAATTGATATTATTATACTATAAAAATATAAATACGATATTATAGCAGCTCCGCCAGCAAAAATAGCAACTTGTATTGTATATTGCTTAGCTGTATATTCTTGTCCCAATTCTTTAGTTTTTTCTCTTACAACTTTAAAAGAGTATGGTGCATATTTATTATATATATCTACTACACTTCTAGAAATATATTTATAGAATTTCTCTCCAGTACTTCTTCTATAAAGTACTATGAAAAGTAAAATTAAAAATACTATAAGAATTTCTATATACATCCTCTTCACCTCCTACTTTAAAATACTTCTATTTCTTTATTCATTTCTTTTAACTCTGTATCTTCTTTTACAAAAGTTTCACGAGGTAAATAAATACCTTGAGCACTTAAATATTCAAGTAATCTACTACTTGGATTATGATACACTTCTACCCCATCCATGCCTTTTTTATAAAGTACATTTGTTCTTGCCTCATTATCTTCATCAACATAAAATTCAGCAACCTCAACAATTTCTCTTTGAAATCTTCCATATTTTTTACTCATATATCCTTTAACATGAACACCTAAATGAATATATCTATGAATAGTTTTTACGAATTGATCAACATCCAAATTAGTCTCTAATAAACTATACAAACGCATCGGAATTCCACTTGCTTTATCAGAGTGAATAGTTGATAAAATATTATGTCCACTTGATATTGAGTTTCGAACAGCAGTAACAGCTTCAGCACTTCTAACCTCTGATAAAAGTATCCACCTAGGGTTCTGTCTCATACATGTTACTAACACATCACTATAACTAGCTATATTATTAGTTTTCATTGCAACAATATCTCTATGTGGGAATATTCTATCTAAATGAAGTTCAAGCGTATCTTCAATTGTTATTATTTTTTCATTTTCCTTAGTATGACTTGCAAGATATTTTACTAACTCGGTTTTACCACTACCAGTTTCCCCACTTACAATTATATTACAGTGTCCTTCGACACATTTAAATAGAAAATCGTGCATTGGTAAACTTACATAATCTTCTTTTAATAATTTTTCTTTATTTAACCTAATTTTAGCTGGTGTTTTACGTATAACACAAGCAATACCGTTAGTAGCAATTGAATCATGTACAAAGTTAAGACGAAGTTCAGCACTTTCAGCATCCAAAAATGGACTAGCCATATTAAATGTTTTACCCATTACATTTGAACACTGAAAGGCTATTTTTTCCATTAGTTCATTATTTATTTCTGGTCTTTCTACCTTTATTACACCTTTGCTTAAACTTTTAAGCCACACTTGCCCCCCATTAGAATATGAAATATCTGTGATATCATCATCATCTAAAAATTCCTTTAGTGCACCAAAATCTATTTGATCAAAAATTGTATTATTCATATTCTAACTCCTTTTTTTCTTTTTTTATTCTACTGTTTCTATAGTTCCTACACCATTATTATTTATTTGTTCAGGTAACATAACAGTTTTACTTAAAATAAAATCTTCTAAGTATTCACTACTTACCTTTGTTGCCTCTGGATTTTCACTATACTCTTTATTTCTTGGTACAGGAATAATTTCACCACTTAAATAACTTGCTTTTCTTAAAAGTAAATGCATATCTTCCGGAACAGCAAATATTAGTGAGTTTGGTTGTTTTAATTGTCCACTATTTTCAAACACATGATTACCGCTTGAATCCTTAACTGCTAATACTTCTATACTTGAAATTAATTTACCAAGTAATAACTTGCCTGTTTCATCATAAGTTGCATAGTATAAGTCAATATAGTTTCCAGGAAATATTGAATTACCATATGTTGTTTCAGTATTAACTTTCAAACTTACAATTGTATACCCATTAGGAATATTTTCCCAAGCTGAATCAGGCATTTCTTTCCATGTTACAATTGTTCCTTGATAAAATGGACTTCCAGCAGGTATAACAGTATTGTAATTTGCATATTTACCAACTATATCATTCTGAAGCCTTACTAGGTTAGTAGTAACCATTATATTTGGTACTTCCTTCCATTCAATCATATCATCTGTTATTAAAGTTCTTGGTTGTATCTCAACTTTTGCAACTGGAACCCTTACTGGATTTGTTTGTTGTTTAATTCTATAGTTATAGAAAAAATAAAGTACAACCACCGCTAAAATAACACATAAAATAGTAATAGTATTTTTATTACCAAAAAATCTTTTTAATGATAAAATAAAATTTTTCATAACTCCTCCTCTATTCTATATATCATTATACAAAAAAACACTTATAAAATCAATTATAAAGTGTTATTTTTTTTAAAATCATTCGACATTTTTTACTATCACATGATATTATTTTTTATTTATAACAAACTTAACTGTTCTTGTTATAGTTTCATATGGACCAATATTGCCTGACCAAGAGAATGCCATACCTGAGTCAGTACCACTAGTTTGAGTACCACTTGGTAAGTTAGTCCATATGTTATTTTGTCTATCACTATAGTGTCCTACCCAAGAAGATGTTACTTCTGGGTCAAAGATATAATCTATTGAATACCTTTTAGACCCACTTGCAACTTCAGCAGTATGCATTTTTCCTTGACTATCTTTATATAAATAAACATGATCATTATTTATTAGATATATATCAGCATGCGATCCTACAGAATAAGATTTTGTACTTGACGATGTATTTTTTATTGTATATGTTACTGCAAGTGCACTTCCTACATTAGAAGCAGATATTGTTATAATTAAACCATCAATTTCTTGTTGTCCGCCATTTACTTTTGCTGTAAAAGCAGTTTGTTTAGTTCCAGATTTAACTACAGTTGTGTATCCTCCCCAGCCATAAGTAGTTTTCATGTCGCCTTCTTTACCATCAACATTAGCAATAGTAATATCATATTTACCGTTTTCTTTTTCTTTAAAACTTGGATAACTTCCACTTGTAATTTTCTTTATTGTTACTGTACACACCTGACTTCTACTAACATTTGATACATTTATAACTGTATCATTTACTATAGTAGCATTTGCACCACCATCACAGCTTACTGTCATTCCTTCAGTAGTATACCCAATATTAGCATATATTGGAACTACTCCGGTTTCCCCCTGCCTTATTTGAACTGGATTTCCTACAGTAGTACCACCATTATCTATATTAAATGTAACTTTGTAAGGTGCTTTCCTTAATGTAACAATACATTCCTGTGTAGCATTAATTTTATTTACTGTAAATATGTTACTATTTCTACTTATTGTAGCTCCACCACTACATGACATATACGGATCATCAAGTGTATATCCATCGAAAGCCACCACTTCGTATGTTGCTTGGCCATTAGCCCTTACAGCTATCACTTTTTTACCACTAGATACTGCACCATTCAAAACTTTAAGTGTAACCTGATAAGGTGCCTTTACTAAAGAAGCAGTACATGTAGTATTATCTGTTACATCACTAATTGTTATTGTTTTATCATCAGATGATATTTTAACATTTTTAGGAGTACAAGATATGTTATTATTATCAATTATGTAAGGAAAATCTGGTATTACATCAAATGTTACTGCTCCATTATAGTTAGTATATTTTAGTCTACTACCCACTCTTCCATTTTTAACATTTAAACTAACATTTAGTGCTTTATCTCCTTTATTATATTTAGTTTCAAGTATACCACTTAATACAGTTAAAATATCAAAATTAGTAGTTGTATCTTGAGTAACTGTATATTCTTTAGTAGAAGTTGATACTTTAACTGTAGCTTTAGGTGGTTCCTCATATATTTCATAAAATTCTAGTGTGTAACTTTTACTATCTTTTACACTTTCAGCAAATCTTCTAGTAAAATTTTCTACAAATTTACTTTCAATTATACGTATATCTCCACTATCCATGTATACCCCATAGTCTATACTATCAATCATCGCTGCTTCCATTACTTCTTTAGTAAGGTAATAATTTTCTTCATCAGTTGTAGTTACATCTTGTATAAGCATCATTACAACTATAGTAAATAAACCTAAAATTATAAATAAATATGCCCAGAAAGACTCTTTCACTTTATATCACCTCACTTACTGTAATAGTATAAACTATCATTTTTTATACTTAAATCTTTTGAATAGAATTCACCATATTTACCATCCATAAGACTTCTTAAATTACTTTGTAAGAAATCGCTTGAACACTTAAGACCATTACAAGATAATGAATAATCTATATAGTTTCTACTACTATTATAATTTCTTATATTTTTCATTATAGATGGTGTTAACTTAATAGTATACATAGGCTTTTTAGTAATCCATACATCATCACCATTACTTTGAATTTCTTTAACTACTTTTTGTGCATTAGCAGTTATCCAGTTTTGTCCTATATTTCTTGTAAGAGGAGTTAAATTTCCAGGCGAAATGGGACTATACTTAGAATGTGGGAATAAATCAGATAAACTTACAGACCTATAGTATACTCCAAGTCCAACCTTACCATAATCACATTCCTCATCTTCACTTGTACATGGATAACACACATGATAACCATCATCACAATCATATTTAGTAAGTTCATTAATTGCATCATATGAACAAGTGTATGTTCCGCCTTCCATATCTCTTATTTTACTTTGATCTCCTAAATTAGAATACTCTACTTCTATTGGATAATTACCAGTTAACCTGAATGCACTTACTGGATATAAATGACGATAATTATCTGCTAGTTTTATCCAGTATCCTGTATTATTTGGCTCAGTACTAACTTTTCCAGAAAATACTTGTGTATAAAATTCTGCTTCTTGATAATGGACTGTTTCTGTATTAACAACTATGTTAGCTAATCTGTTTTGTGGGAAATTCTTAGTTGTAACATCATGACATTCAGCACTTAATTCGCTTCCCGTACACTCCCAATATGTCAAATGTTTGTCATCACTAGTACCTTTCAAATTACTTAGTGTTCCATCACAGTCACTGCCACATACTTCTTTCCAAGAAGTTGTACCAGCATATCCTCTTGATACTACATGATTTTCTGTCTTTTCATTAGCAATTTTAATATTATAATTTTCTTTGTAAACAGTATTTTCTGCATAATCAATGCTAATTGTATTCTTTGGTGTATAACTCATAACTTTATCATATGCATCACTTCCCTCTACAAAGTTGCAACTATTAATTTTATTTATCAATGTTTGTCTTCTACCTACTGCACCAGACCATCCATTAACAGTACCTATATGAGCACCAGCATCTCCCCTTACACTACTTGTTCCTGAACATGCACTACAACTTGAAGAATAATTAGAACTACCTGAACTATATGATGGATAACTAGTATGTTCGTTACCATTAGCATCAGTCCACCTATAACCTGCTCCAGTAGAACTATTTGCCCAGTACCAAGTCCATGTATCACATACATTTGGAGCAGAGCCAGTATAAGTACATTTTACTGCACAACCTGTTATTTTTCCGTCTTTATCATAACTATACCGATTACATCCACACGAACATGTTGTAGGTCCACATCCACCATTACAATAAGTTTTACTATCAGATTTTGTTCTTTTATCTAGTGTTTCAGTTCTTTTATATTCATTCCAAGTTGTTCTAACATCATCGTTTGCCTTAATATAATCTTTTTCCCAAGTACCATAATCTATTAAACTGGTACATTGTCTACTAGATAATATAACTGTACTTAAGTTTTGCTTATTACTATAATAACTCCCAACATCATGTACAAAGTATCTTCCAGATATTGCCTTAGCTTTATCCATAAATGAGAACGTTAATGTTTCATTACAGTATACTGTACAATATTCATTTCCATAATCTTTCTTATAATCATTCTTTACATTCTCTTCACTGTTAAGTATTGTACACATATTAGGATCTTTAATTACACCAGTTGTTCCATCAGTAGAACAATCTTCTGGCATATTCTTTTGTATTCCAGGATCTGGACACGTAGTAGGCTTTTCATTACATTCAGCATCATATGTTTCTTTATCTACTGGTGTCCCATTTTTACCATAATAAACACCATCCTTTATTGTACAAGTATTTCCACCTCCACATAATGATGCCTCTACAAATGTATCTGACCCAGATGTATCATATATAATCATTTGTTGATAACTTGATGGATTATTTCCTGGTAAATACATACCAATTCTTGAAACTACTTCATCTCCACCATGAGTATAACTTATTCTTACTTTTAAGTTACAATTTTTTATTTTACTTTCATCAGCATTAAAAGTAATTTTCATACAAGTATTTGAACTATTGTTTTCACAAGCAGATTTTGTATAATCTATCCTTGTACCATCAGATAGTGTAACACTTTTTATATTTGTTTTTGCATCAAAATTAGTTTCAACATATAGAGTTGCTACCCCATTCGAATAACTAGAGCTTATTACTTTAGCACTTGGTGCCCACATTGAAAATCCATTTATAACTTCTTTATATACACTTATAGCCTTTTGTAATGCTGTTAAATTACTTCCACTTGCATAAAGTATTCCCTTTGATGCAGAAGTTGATCCAGCATATCCATTACTTCTAGCAGCACTGGCAGTGTTACCAAATATGTTAGCAGAACTATATGTGTTTGTACCATCCCATATTCCACTACCTTGATTATAATGAGCTGCAATAAATCTAAGTGTCGTTTGAATAGCCATGTCTCCATTACCTTGTTTTTTGTGCAAGATTATTGAAGCAGCCAAAGCACAAGCATAACTATCATTACTTTTTCTACAATTTGATGTATCAAAACTACTTGTTTTATAGTGTGTTTGATTTACGAATGCCTTACCAGGACTTACACAATATGCTCTTAACGAACCAGCACTAAAACTATGCTGAGGAAGATTTTTTACTCCATTAAATGATGTTCCGCTTTTATCTCCCCATGTACACCAAGTTTGTTTATGGTTTGATTTTACATATGTACTTGTTGTATGAAAAGATTTTGACCAAACACCAAAATTACTATTTCCAACATAGTGACTATCATCTCCAAATTGATACTCTACTGTAGAATTATTTTTAGTAATTTTTTCATACCTTGTACCACCAGTACGTGTCGTACATTTAACCTGTTTATTAGATTGTGATTGCTTAGGTGGATTATAAATTGCATCAACTTTTTTCTTTAGTGATGCTTTATCTGTACCCTCAACAGTATATGTATCACAAGAACTATAACTATTACCATGATCATCTCTAACTTTTGATAAATTCATTTTAATAACTGCTTTAGATTTATAATACCAATACATTACATCATTTTCATTACATTTTAACCCAGTTTTACTTGCTCTTTCAGCATCTCTTAGATAACCACTACCGCCATTATCAGCTATCCAGTTATAATCAGCTTGATAATTACCATAATTACCACCCATAGAAATATAGTAACTATCCTGAAGTGCAAATATACTAGTAGGAAATAACATAACTACTAATAATATTAAAAAACTATAATACTTCTTAAACATACTTCTTTTTCCTCCTTTTAACTAATACAATTTTAGTTATATAAATCCCTGAAATTATCAAAAACGGAATTAAAGCAAATAAGTAATATTTTTTTACATAATCTAAAGTAGTCATATTTTCTACTTTTATTTTCGATATTTCTTCACTAACTAACTTGTTAAATTTATCTAAATCCATATCTTTTATATCATAAAAAGCATCACAATATTTTACTTTATCATAATACCCTACACATAAGTCACTTGTAATATGTGGATTATATTTAGGAGTAGTAAATTTAATTGTTCTTAATACTTTATTAGGACAACTAGCATCGGTTGTATAAACTCTTATTTCATAGTTTATTTTTCTATGTACTGTTTTAGTATAAAAGAAGAAATTACCACTGTCGGTGTCTTCATATTTATAAATATCTTTATCACTATTAAAACTATTTCTCACTTCTAAATACATATCACTAGGTAAATTATTTACATCTATTCTAGTATTAACATCTTCAGTATTAAAGTAACTTAATACATTATATGAAATATCTTTAGCTATTTCTTCATAATCAGAACAATCTGCATTTAATACATTTATTCCTATTATAAAAGTAACTATAAACATTATTATCTTTTTCATAAGACCTCCTACTTTATACAAATTAATTATAACAAAAAAAACACAGTTTGTATACTATAAATGAAGTTGTCAATAAAAAGTAGACAGTAAAAAACATTTATTTAAACCCTAGTTGAGTTCTATACTCAATTGGGGTTT
>CAKOIJ010000024.1 GCA_934086775.1 uncultured Bacilli bacterium
AAAAGTGCATTTTCTTTTGAAAACACACTTTTATTACTTAATTGCACTTATTTGTGCACTTTAGATTGATTCAACGAACTTTTTTTAATCTTAAACCATTGTTATCACTTATAATCAAATTAAATTTGTCATATAACCTTGATTTTTCTAAACAAAATAATCTGTTAGAATTATAAACAACTAAAATATCATCACCTTTAATACTCTCTATTTTTTTATTTGCGTATTCTTCTAGGAATTTATCGTAATAAGAAGTATTAACTGTATAATCATCATTTAATTTTGTTAATTCATATCTTTTCTTTTGTGTTTCAATAATACACGAAAAGAAGAAACTCCCATAATCAAGTACTTTTACTTTATTATTATAATAACTTTTAATAATTTTAATAATTTCTTTTATTTGATCAAAATTATTTATTTCCAATAATATGTACATATCACCATCTCCTAATAACATTATACTATATGTAAATAAATTTACATTATATTTACTTCATTCCACATTCTTAATATTTTTAAAATATCTTATTTTAAAAATTGTATATTTTCCCTTAACAGAGGAAACATCTAGTTTCCCGTTGTCTTTAGTAATTATTGCTTTTGCTAGTGAAAGTCCTATACCAAAACTATTTTCTTTATAATTATTACCCTTATAAAATCTTTCAAAAATATGTTCTATTTCATTTTTATCTAGCCCTCTACCATTGTCTTTAATAGTAAGTTCTGTATACATTTTGTTGTCACCACTTGTAATAATAATTTCATCTTTTGTATATTCAATGGCATTTTTTATAATATTAGTAATAGCTTCTACTTCCATATTAAAATCTAAATAAACTAAAGTATTATCATCTACATCTAACGAAATATTAATGTCTTTTAAATCTATTAAAACTGTTAAATTTTGTATAGATTTATTAACCACATCAATTAAGTGAACCTGTTTTCTGTTATATACTACAGTGTTAGAATCAAAACTAGCTAATTTTAAAAGAATTAAAATGAGTGAATTAATATTACTAATTTCTCTTTTTATGCTCCTTAAAAATTTATATTTATCTTCTTCTTTCATAAATTTATTTTGTATTAAATTATCAAGCATTATATTAATAGATGTAAGAGGAGTCTTTAATTGATGAGAAATATCTTCTATACTTTCTTTAACACTTAACTTATCTTTATTAGAATTTTCAGCACTTTCTTTAAGAATAACCATAGTTTTATATAGTTCATTCATTAATAAAGAAAATTCATTTTCTTTTGTATCATCTAAATTAAACATATAATTCTTGTTATTAATTTCTTTTATTAAATTAGTTAGTTTTACTATATTCTTCTTTTCTCTTCTTTTGTTTATTATATATAGTATTAATAACAATAGCATGAAAGTAAATAAAGTAATATTGATAATATAAAGATATTTCATGTAACTATTTTCATTACTAATTAAAATAAAATCATCTTCGTTAATACCATACTCTTTTAAACTACTTGTATTTTCAGTATTAATAATATTGATAATTTCTTCCTTATTAATACTTCCATATTTACTTTCTATTAAATACATTATGTTATTAATTACTTTATAATTATTCTTATTAATGGTATTTACATATGAGTAAAACAGTCCATTTATTATAAATGTACATGCTAAACATAAAATAATAATTATATAAACACTTTTATTTTTCATTAATTCTATAACCTATACCCTTTACAGTTAAAATAATATTATCCCCTAGTTTTTCTCTTATTCTCTTCAAATAAACAGTTAATGTATTATCATTTACATCATTGCCAGTAATACTCCAAATAAAATCAATTAACTCATCCCTTGTAACAACCCTGCTCATGTTTTTAAATAAATAATATAAAATTCTAAGTTCTAAACTTGTTAAATTAACTAGTTCACTATCTTTACTTACTTCCATTTTATTTAAATCAAACTTAATATTACCTACTACTACATTATTCTCTCTCTTTAGGATCCTACTTACTCTTGCTAAAAGTTCTCCAGTCTTAAAAGGTTTGGTCACATAGTCTTCTGCTCCTAAGTTAAAGCCTTTAATAATATCTTCTTCACCATTCCTCGCTGTTAAAAATATGGTAGGTATTAATCCTCTAATAATATCTTTATAAAAATCAAAACCATTTCCATCAGGTAAACTTACATCAAGTAGAATAAGTCTGGGTTTGTTTTTCTTTAGTATATTTTCTGCTTCTTTTAGAGATGATGCACTTTTAATGATAAAACCTTCTAAATTAAATGTATATAAAAGAGCATCTCTAATACTTAAATTATCTTCAATTAACAATATATCCATAATGCCTCCTTAAACTTATTATAATGAATTATAATAAGTTTATCAACATATTTTAAAATGAGAACTACTAAATGTTCTCATTTCTTATAGTTTCAATAATATTCCCACTATTAGCTTTTTTAGAAGAATATGAATTTAGCAAGAATATTAATATAAATACAACTAAAATACTTATAGTAATTCCCTTATAAGGAGGTACATAGGTAAATACTAAACTTTGTTTTAAACCTAAATATATTAAATAAGATAATCCTATTCCAATAGGAAGTCCTATTAAAAGAGATTTAACTGAATAGAGAAAACTTTCTAAAAATATCATTTTATTAAATTCTTTCTTAGTCATACCTATACTTTTTAATGTAGCAAATTCAGATTTTCTAAGCATCATATTAGTTGAAATAGTGTTGAATATATTGGTAACACCTATTAAACTAATTACAATTATAAATCCATATAAGAATATTGCTACAATTAAATATATATTCTTAAGTTCTTTCATTGTTGCATCTAAATTAACAATAGATACTTCTTCTTCACATTCTTTTTCTTTTACTAACTTTTCAATATCATCCTGAAGTTTATCTGGCTTATTACTTTTAATAAGTAATTCAATACTATTTGATTTTGGTAAATTATCCATCATTTCATCACTTACAATTAAAAATGGTATTCCAAAGTAATTTTCATAGCCTAAAGGCCTCTTATCAGTTACAAGTGCAACTTCTATATCTAGATTAGTATCCACTTTTCTATTTTTAAGTTTTAAATTATCTCCCTTTTTAATATCTAAAATATTAAAAACTATATTTTCTTCCTCGAATGTTTTCTTATCGTTGTTGATTAAAATTCCTTTATATTTTACTTTATCATAAGAAAGACCAAGTTTATTTAAATATCTAGTGTATTCCTCTTTTCCAACTGACATTACATTTACTATAATGTTTCCATCATCATAATATTCATTATATTTTTTATATTCATCTGTATACTTAAAATTACCTTCATATAAACTTGTTCTATTTAAAGAATAATTACCAATATTATCAAGTTTAATTATATCATTTATAATACTTTCATTATCTTCATATTTAGTTAAAAATGAAGTAAGAGCTATATTGTGATTATAATCTCCATATTCAAGTTTAATTACTTTAACAGTAGTATTTACAAAATAAGATAAAGCAATATATACACTAACTGATACTACTATAGAAATAATAGTAGTTTTATATTTACTTTTATTTCTTTTTATATTTTTATAAGATATTTTTCCACCAATACCAAATAATTTATTGATTATTTTAGGACATTTTAATTTCTTTTTATTAATTTTAATATCATTATTCTTTCTTATATTTACAATAGGACTAGTCTTACTAGCTTTTCTAGCACTAGAAGTACTTGATAAAAATATGGTAATTATACTTAAAATAACACTAATAATTATGCCTATTAAAGATACTTTATATATTAAGAAACTACTTGCATCTAGAAGAGAATCAGAAAGTAAATAATTTACTATTATAATTAATACATAACTAGCAATGAGTCCACTGAGTACTCCGAGAGGTACTCCTACTATTCCTAGTAAAAATGCTTCATAATAAACACTTTTCTTAATTTGTTTACTACTAGCACCTATACTAGAAAGCATTCCATATTCTTTTATTCTTTCAGTAACACTAATTTTAAAACTATTTCTAATGCAAAATACACTCGTTACTATAATAATAAAAATAACAACTGAGCCTATAATAGTAAGTGCTTTCATAGAACTATCACTAAATGCATTGGTTTCAAGTTTGATTAAATATTCATTACTTCCATAGATATATTTAGCTTTAGACATTTCTTGTTCATCGTTTTCATTAATATTAGGATCATAAGTAGCTTTTTTTTCAAATATTTTCTCATCTACTCCTAATATTCCAGCAGTTACTTTATATTGATTTTTTAAACCCTCTTTAGTATATCTTGCATAAACAGTGTTATTCCCTTCTGTATTACTCAGATATGTTATAACTGTATATCCTGGTGCAGAAAAAGGTTCGATTCCATTTGAAGGTCTTTCAATAATTCCTACAATTTTATATTCTTTAGTAAAAGATATTTTTAATCTCTCAGGTTCACCTTCTACAAATGGATTATACTGTGATAATTCTTGTTCACCACTCATTCTTTTTCCTATATCTAATTTAATAGTCTCTCCAACTTTATATTCCAATCTTCCATTTGTTTTTAAATGTCTTGAAATAACTATTTCATTTTCATTTTCAGGTAGTCTTCCCTCATTTAAAACAATGCCCATCTTATTAAAGGCTTTATTATCCATTTCTATAACATATAAATATGGTTTATAGGTATTTTTACTATCTATCTTACTATAACCCAATTCTTTAATAGTGTAAAAAGCATCTATCTTTCTGTTATTTTTAAAAATATTTATGTCTTCATTACTTACACCATAAAACATATAATGGAAGTCTCCACCATTTTTCTTTTCGAAGTTTATTAAACTTTCCTTAAAACTAACTACCATACTAGTCACTGCAGTTATTAAAGCAACTGATAAAGTAATACCTATAATAGTGACAATATTTCTCTTTTTATTTAATAATAAGTTTTTAAAAGTGAGCTTTTTTAAAATATTCACTTTACATCACCTACTATTTTACCATCTTCTAGAGTAATAACTCTATCAGCCATTTTAGCAATTTCTAAATTATGAGTAATTAGAATAATTGTTTGTTTTAATTCTTTATTTGATTTCTTAAGTAGTGAAACAATTTCTTCACTTGCTTTGGAATCTAAGTTTCCAGTTGGTTCATCAGCTAAAACTATAGATGGCTTAGTAATTAAGGCTCTTCCTATAGAAGTTCTTTGTTGCTGACCACCAGATAATTCATTTGGTAAATGATTGCTTCGATTTAAAAGTCCAAGTACCTTTAGTAACTCTTTAACTTCTTCTTCATCTGGTTTAACATTGTCAAGTTCTAACGGAAGTGTAATGTTTTCTTTTACATTTAGAATAGGTAATAAATTATAAAACTGATATATTAAACCTACTTGTCTTCTTCGAAAAATAGCAAGTTTATCATCATTCATTTTGAAAATGTCTGTATTATTAATATAAACTTTACCACTAGTAGGTCTATCTACTCCACCCAGCAAATGTAAAAGTGTACTTTTACCACTTCCACTTACACCTACTATAGCAACAAATTCTCCCTTTTCTACACTAAAACTAACATTATCTAAAGCAACTACTTTATTTTCTCCTTTACCATATACTTTGGTTAAATTTTCTACTCTTAATATCTCCATATTATTTCTCCTTCCATATTAATTATACGCTAAGTAATATGACTAGTAAGTGACTAAGTATAAATTAATATTGTATTATATTTAAAAAGTATATCTAACTTTCAAAGATATACTTTCTATTTTTGATATAATATTCAATACCACTAACAATAGATAATATTGTTGCTATCATTATTAAAGTGTCTGCTATTCTTAATCCCCACACCTCAAAAGGTAAATTATAAAATAACATCAAAGTTACTCCAGTCATCATAAATATTGTTTTAAGCTTTCCAAGTTTTGAAGCTCCTACAGCACCAATTTTATTTCCTACAACCATCTTAATAGAATCTACAAATATATCTCTACATACGATTATAATAGGAATAACCATATGGATGAATCCATTACATGCAAGTGCGATTAAAACTCCATTAACAAGTATTTTATCTGCAACAGCATCCATCACCTTACCAAAGTCAGTTACTAAATTATACTTTCTTGCAATATGTCCATCTATAAAATCTGTTGTAGAGGCTACTAAAAATAAACAGCCACATATTATATATTTAACAGGTACCCTAATAGCGGGAGTTACCACTACTGGTGGAAGATTAATTCCAAAGGTTTCTAAAGGTAATACTAAAAGCATTATACAAATTATTGATAGTATTATTCTAGTAATAGTTATTTTATTTGGTATATTCATTAAATAATTCACTTCCTATATAATTAATTTCTCTTTGTTTACTTAAAAATATATTTAATAGTATAAATGTCATAGAAACAAGTAAAACAGTTACTAATGTAAAAACATATACAGGTCTTAACTTTGCTTTTCTGACTTTCTTTCTGGTATAAGGAGAACTTATTTTTTTTCTTGTTTCTTTTTCATTTTGAGTTACAATTTCTTTGACTTTTTCTTCTATTTCTTCAACAGGTATTTTACTTGTAAAATCAAACACAAAATCATTAAATTCTTCCATAATTTTGTTTTCATCTATATTTAAATAGATAGCATATTTTTTTATTAATTCTTTTAAGAAGAAGATGTCTTTAAAAGCATTAACATTACCATCTTCTAAATTTTCAAGTTGGGCTACTGTGATTTCTAAATCATTTGCAGCTTCTTCTAGTTTAATTCCAATTTCTCGTCTTTTTTCTTCAAATTGACTGCCGATGTCCTTCATAAAATTAACTCCTTTTTATTAATATAAATATCTAATAAGCCATTTTCTGTACCCTTACGGGTGGTAAACATTTATCTAGTTAATAACTCCTACACTCTTTTCATTTCATTTGTGTAGACTCCCCTACCAAATTTGGGTTTCTCGCTCGTGGGGTTTACCGCGTTCCACTCATTTTATTCCTAAAATGCATCGTCACTATGGCACTTTATAACTACTAATGAAAGAACTTTCCATTTTCGTTGCCGTTAGATTACTCTACCTAGAGTTATTTTTTCCTCTAGCACGAACACTATAATCAATCTCAGATTATGCGAGTATGGACTTTCCTCTACATAAATATATGCAGCGTTTACCTAAGATATTTACTCTTCTCCATATACTATTTTTTCTAGTTCTCCAAGTCTTCTTAAAATATCCACATTAGTAACACCTCGACTGTTTTCAGCAACACTTAATGTTGATTTTAAGTTTCTTAGTTCACTTTTTAACTTTGAGTTTTCATTAACCATAAGAGTAAGTTCGTTTTTATATCTAGATATAATTCTTTCATATTCGGTATAATCTTTAATTATAATATCTAAAAACTTATCTACTTCTTGTGGTCTATAACCTCTTGCATCAATTTTAAATTCTTTTTCAAGAATATCATTTGCTGTTAATAATATTTTATCTTCCATATAATTAACTCCCTTTTCCATTATAATTGTACTATTTATAATCAAATTTGTCAATTAAATGTTAGTTATTAATATTTGGTAATTATAGTATATTTTAAATAAAACTTTAATGTATACTTTTTAAGTATTAAAAAAATAACCTACTTTTTTTTTAGATTACTTAAATTTTTCTTTAGTTTCTAAAATAGAATAAGTTAAATCATCAATCATATCAGTAAACATCTCATTTAATTTATCCACAGTTTTTCACCTCTAGATAAAGTATATACTAATAAAAATATAATTTCATTAAATTAGACAAAACTAGATATATTTTTTAATTAAGTTTATTCTCTATAAAACTAATATCTCTACCATTCATTTCTTTAAAGCTAATTTTATATATAACACTACTTTCTTCTTTATTATTAACTAGGTTATATAAGTTAGTTAAATCTAGATTAATATTAATCACATTATTATCCTCTTCATAGTTCATTGTAATCTTTTTGTTGTTAATATCAAAATAACTAGTATTTTTAACTTCATTATAAATATTTAAAATATCTTTTAAATCATACAAATTATTAGATTTTATTTCTTTTAAATCAAGAATTTTTATTATATTATTAATGTCTATAAAAGTATCATCATATACAAGTTTATTAAATTCATCTAATTTAATAAATTCAGTACCATTCACTTCATAGTAATTATTATTATACTTTAAGTAATTCTTTGTTTCATCATGATAAATTCTAGAACCCATTTCAGCATTTTTTATTTTTTCATATTTAAGAGTAACTGCATCTCCATCAAGCACTAAATGCACTGTACTTTCATAATTAGAAAATTCTTTTAATTTATTAGTAAAAGTTTTATTAGATTTGTTATTGTTATTTGTACTTTGGTTACTTACTAACTTAGAAATTATAATTAATATAAATAGAAAACCTACATATAAAATTATTTTTAATATCTTTTTTTCTTTCATTCAAATATTTCTCCTATTATTTTGTCTTTTCCATAGCCATTAACAAAGTCTAAAGCACTCATTTCTTTTTTGCCGCTTGGTTTTACTTTAGTAATAATTATGCTTTTGTCTAGACATTTTACAACTATTCCTTCTTTAGTAGTATTAGTTATTTCTCCTATTTTACCAGCAGTACTGGTATCAAGTTTACTTTCTAATACTTTAATGACATTACCATTTAGCACTGTATAACTAACTGGGTATGGATATAAACCTCTTATTTGATTAAATACTTCTCTAGCTGTTTTATTAAAACATATTTTTTCTTCTTCTCTTGTAACATTGTAAGCATAAGTTACTTCTTTTTCATTCTGTTTAATTCTATTATTTGTTTTATTAAAGATACTAGGAAGAGTTTTTATTAGTAAGTTAGCACCTATAACCATTAATTTATCATGGATAGTTCCTACATTATCACTATCTAAAATGTCTATTTTTTCAGTTGTTATTATGTCACCATTATCCATTTTCTCATCCATATACATTATAGTTATTCCAGTTTCTTTTTCTCCATATATAATTGCTTTGTGTAGTGGTGCTCCGCCTCTTAACTTTGGAAGAAGTGAAGCATGTACATTAATGCATCCATATTCTGGATAATCTAAAATTACTTTAGGTATAATCTGTCCATAAGCACATGTAATGATAATGTCAGGTTTACATTTTATTATCATTTCATAATCGTTTCTTATTTTTTCTGGTTGAAAGACGGGTATGTTATTTTTAAGCGCTACTTCTTTGATAGGAGTAAACTTAAGTTCACTATGTCTTCCAACTCTTTTATCTGTTTGAGTTACAACAAGTACAACATTTGTGTTTTCAATTAATTTTTCTAAAACAGGAACTGCAAATTCAGGTGTTCCCATAAAAACTACTCTTTTATCTTTCATAGTACTCTCCTTCTAAATAATTGTATCAAATTTCTAGCAAAAAGTCATTGATTTGACGTTCATTTTTATTACTACTTAGTGAAAAATAGAAACTCAACTGTTTTCAAATTTGGTTGAGTTTGCAATTTACATCAAATTAAGGGGGTTCATATTAATATCAATAGTTACTTTACTAGAAATATAAAGTTCATTTATTTCTTTTAATACTTCAAATAAGTTTAATACTCTTTTATATTTTATAATTATTTGGAAATAGTATTTATCATTAAATTTAACCAAACTTGAAACAGAAGGTCCTAGTACTATGAATTCTTCACTAAGCTTTTTAGATAAAATATTTTTTACTTTAACGGATTCTTCTTTAGCAATATCATATTTATCACTACTTATTTTTATTAGAGTTAAATAGTAGTATGGAGGATATTTTAATGCTTTCCTTATTTCCATTTCTTTATTATAGAAAAGTTCATAATCATCTAGTGTAACACACTTTAAACAGTAATTATCTTTATTATATGTTTGGATTAATACTTCCCCAGGAAGATCATATCTACCAGTTCTACCACCCGTTTGAGTAAGTAGTTCAAAAGTTCTTTCGCTACTTCTAAAGTCAGGTATATTTAGAGATGTATCAGCATTTATTACACCTACTAGAGTTACATTTTTAAAATTTAATCCTTTACTTATCATTTGTGTTCCAATTAAAATATCATATTTATTATTTTTAAAGTCTTCAATTATTTTAGAATGACTTCCTTTATTTCTTGTTGTATCATAATCCATTCTAATTACTCTTAAATTTGGGAATTCTTTTAAGACTAATTCTTCTAATTTTTCAGTACCCATCCCCAAGTCTTTAATTGCCTCTTCTCTACAATTAGGACATATTTTAGTCATTTTAGTGGAATAACCACAGTAATGACAAGTCAAATTATTAGATGATTTGTGATATATTAAAGAAATATCACATTTAGGACATTTTAAAGTGTAACCACATGAAGAACAACTTAAAAATGTAGAGTAACCTCTTCTATTTAAGAGAATAATTACTTGATGACCTTTATTAACCTCAGTTACTAGTTTTACTTTTAACTGATTACTTAAAACAAAGTTTCTTTTTTTCACTTCTTCATTCATGTCAACTAATGTATATTTAGGATAATTTTCACTTACCCTTTTAGTTAACTTAACTAATTTGAAAACTCCTTTTAAACCTCTTGCATATTGCTCTAAAAGAGGAGTTGCACTCCCCATTATTACTTTAGAGTTATAGTTTTCACTTCTTAAGAAAGCAACATCTATGGCATTATATTTAGGATTAACATCTTGTTTAAAGCTTTGACTAGAACATTCATCAATTATAATTATTCCAATGTCCTTAAGAGGAGCAAATACAGCACTTCTTGCTCCTACTACTATATTTACTTCTTTATTTACTATTCTTCTATATTCATCATATTTTTCTCCTTCAGAGAGTCTACTATGTAAAACAGCTACATTTCCTTCAAAGATACTTAAAAATCTATTTACAATCTGAGGTGTTAAACTAATTTCAGGTACCAGCATTAATGCTGTTTTACCCTCTTTAATTGCATCTTTTATTAGTTTAATATATATTTCTGTTTTACCACTACCGGTTACTCCATATAAAAGTATCTTATTATTAGTACTTTCTTTTATTTCTTTATATGCTTCACTTTGTTCCTCTGTAAGTACTATATCTTTTTCTTCTTCTTTGATAAAGTCAATACTCCTATTAACTAAAACCTCTTTAGTTAAAACAATATTTTTTTCTATTAATCTATTAAGTGAAGGAGAAGATACTAAACTCTTTTTTAATTCTCCGTTTTTTAACTTATTTAAAATTTCTATTTCTTTTAAATTTCTTTTGTTATTAATAATATAATTTTGAGTATTAAAAGAAGGATTAATTCTTACATATACTTCTTTTTTTACATTAATATTTACTTTACTTTTAGCCTTAAGTGCTTTAGGAAACATTGCTTGGTAAACGCTCATTCTAGTAGATAATGTTTCTTTAGAGATAACTTCTCCTAACTTTAAAAGTTCCTCATTTAAGCAAAAATCTTTCTCTACTATTTTAATTATCTCTTTGTACTTGATATTATTTTCTATTTTGTTTTTAATATCTATAACAAAGCCTTCAACTATTTGCTTACCAAATGGTACAAGTACTTTGTGCCCAACTTTTATAATGTTTATAATTTCTTCAGGAATTAGGTAATCAAATGTCCTATCCAAAGATTTAACTGTATATTCTACAAGTACACTTGCTATCATAGATATGGATTCTCCTTGATTTCTCTTTCTAAAGTAGTAACCATTCCATGTCCCGGATATAATTTAATACTTTTATCCATTTCTTTTAAACATCTTAAGCTATATGACATTTCTTCTTCATTACCCCCTTCTAGGTCCATCCTTCCTATGCTTCCCATAAATATAAAATCTCCAACAAACATATCAGCTGTTTCTTTAAAATAAAAACTTACACTATCTTTAGAATGTCCTCTTGTAGGTATAACTTCAAATTTAAAATTAAATACTTTTTGTTTACCTAAAGTATTATAGTCATATACTTTAACCTTGTATTTATTAACAAAATATGAAAGTGCACCAATATGATCAAAGTGATAATGTGTTACTAAAATACCTACTAGTTCAAGTGAATTATCGTTTAAGTATTTTTCTATTACACTCTCTGTACTACTAGGATCAATAATTAATGCACATCCATTACTACTTAAAATATAACAATTATTATCAAGTGGTTCTAAAACTAATCTATCTATCTTCATTTACTTCACCAAACATTTCTATTAACTCATCCAGTTTATCAACTACTTTGTATCCTTTTCCATTAAGTTTTAAAGAAAACCTGACAGGTATTCCGCCTTCCTTTTCCCATTCCCTTAAATTTCCAGCATAATCATCTACTAGTATGGCACCTTCAGTGTGCACCATTTTAGTTTTACTTATTTCTTTGGGTACAATTATAACAGTAATATCTTTAAAAAATCTTCTAATATATTTAACCTTAAGAGCCCCCTCTTTTAATGAATTACAATGAGTTAAAATATTTACATCAAAGATATTGCTTTCAATTAATTTCTTAATTGAATTAATTGAGTCATTTAATATGTATTCATCTTTTAAAATAGTTTTATAATCAAAATTTTCATAGAATTTTGTATCATTTCTTTCATAGCCACCTTCATCAGCTTTTTTATATAAAATAGTTATAGTATCTAGTATAACCCCATCAAAGTCTATATATAATTTTTTCATAAATAACCTCCCACAATTTAATTATACATTACTTATTAAAAAAAAACTAGAATAACCTTCTTTTACAAATTAAAAAATTAAGTATATTTTATGTTATATTTTCTAAAACAAGATCATATATAGTCCAAAAACAAAAAGGCTTGTTTTTCAATAAGCCTTATAAATTCTCTAATACATTTGAATGCTTTTTAGTAAACATAAGCATTACTACTTCAAATTCTTCCTTTGTTTCTAGCGGTTCATAAAAAGTTTTTTCATTTTCATTAGTTATTTTCCTAATTAAAAAATCTTTTTCATCTTTTTCATTTACTAAAAATACATAAGTATTATCCTTGAAATTAATAGTATCTACTTCTATATAATCTTTACCATTAAAAGATGCTATATTATATTCACTCATCTTTTAACACCTTTACTTTCCATTAAACTTTCAACTATTTCTTTAATAATTGGAGCATTTTGATTTTCTTTTTCTAAAAACATTTCAAATGATGCTTTTCCATCCTTATCAACAAAACCTTTCATTTTTAGATATTCCTCTAAAGATGTAGTGCCATCCAAAAGTTTCACTTCACTATCACTTTCAAATATAGATATGTTTTTTAATAAGTAATCAGCGTTGGTTTTACCCTTTTCAAATTCAGCAGTTCTATATGCTCCCATATCATTTAAAACTGTACACAGTGCATATTCCCTTAAATCTTCATCTAAAGATAAAATCTTTCTTGCTATTTCTGTGTGACTATAATAAAAGTTTTTGTTATCGTTTGTTCTATATGTACACTGACTTAGTATACTTTTTAAAGTAGAATCATACTTTTCGTTAAAGTTATCACCTTTAACATATACAAGTGATCCTATTTCTCTACCGAGTTCTTTCATACTCAAGTCATCATTATTCATTGCTATTTGCACTGCATTTTCATTGCTTTCCTTCTGAGTTATTAATTTAGTGCCACCCACTAATAATAAACCACCTAATACAATAGCAACTATTTTTGTAGCAATAAACTTATCATGCATTTGTTTTTTTCTAGTGATTCTCTCTTCTTTTCTAGAATTAATTGAATCGCGACAAGCCCTTTCCATGCTTTCAATATAAGCCTTATCGTCTCTTTCTTCAAATAATTTTTTAATATCTTCAAATTCTCTATCCATAATCTCCTACCCTCTAAATAAATCTTACTATAGTTTATTTATTATGTAAAGTTTTTTGATGAAACTTTACATAAATATTACACTTGATTTTTTATATTAAAGTGTGTTATTATATATATACATGCAGGCGTAGTACAACGGCTAGTACGCGGCCTTGCCAAGGCTGAGACGTGGGTTCGATTCCCATCGCTTGCTCCAAAATGGTAAAAACTCAACGAGTTTTTATAAATATTGTGTGTAGGTTTTTTAAAAACCTTTTGAAGCAAAGAGTTGTATAAACTCTTTTTTCTTGATCTAAAGAAGTATGAGTATACACATCAAGTGTAGTACTAACCTTTGAATGTCCTAATCTTCTTGAAACTTCATTTATTATAATGCCTTCATTTAAAAGCATAGTAGCATGACTATGCCTAAACTGATGTAAAGTTATAGCTCTTAAATTAGCCTTTTTACAAGCATCTATTTTTCTACGATTAATTGAAGTAGAACTTAAAGGTTTTACACCACCAAAAAGGAATAAATCTCTACTATCTCCTTTCTCATAACTTTTTATTAGTTTATTTAAATCTTTTACTAGATATTTATCAATTTTAACTTTACGTATGCTTGAGAACGTTTTTGGAGTACCAATTTCACGTTTTCCATGTGAACTAATAGTTTTACTTACATTTATATAATCGCCTTTTAAATCGTTTATTTTTAATGCCATAGCCTCACCAGGCCTTAAACCTGTAAAAAACATTAAATTAAAGAATTCACGATAGACAGGTTCTTCTACATACTTAATAAATCTATTAAATTCTTTTAAAGTATAAAAATCAGTTTTACTTTCTTCATATTTCTTTTTAAAACAACCGACATCGCTTATTATAGTTTTATCAAAGCCATAATACTTATGGCAAAAAGTAAAGAAACCGCTCAACAAGTAATAAAGACCTTTATTATAACTATTACTAAAATTTAAAGATAAAATATAATCTTCCCACTTGATTATAGTATCCCTACTAATTTCTTCAAGTTTCAGACCCTTAAAATAAGATAACACTCTAGTTTCAAAATTATAAACTAATGTATAGAAACTTTGTTTTTTTTGCTGTTTCTTAGCAAATTTTAAATATTGTGTGTAAATTTCTTCGAAATTCAAATATTATCACTCCTTACGAGTGCATTATTATATACATTTTACTGTTTAGTGTCAACCACCTACCTTTAAAATCAATATATCATAAAATTTAATAAATAGCAATTACTTTAAAATTTCACTTTTAATTTTATTTCGTCGTGAAGTAATATAAGTGTTCAGAAATAGTGTATGACTGCATGCAACATTCCAAAGTTCCATATATTCAACTTGAATTAAATAATCTAACAGTTCACAAT
>CAKOIJ010000025.1 GCA_934086775.1 uncultured Bacilli bacterium
GAAGCAAAACTAACATATCCTATAGGACTCATGACAGCAGATGAAATAGTATATGCTGGAGGAAAAGCGCACACGAAATTACTTAGTCCATATGCATGGTATTATTTAAATAGTGTAGGAGGAAGTATAACAGGAAATACAAGTTGGGGGTCCTTGTCGCCTGAATATTGGGATGGCACCTATTCGGGCGTTTGGAGTGTCAATGGTTCTGGTATCCCGGGCAACCTCACCGGCAACAGGGTGGACTATTCGATTGGCGTTCGCCCTGCCATTTCTCTCAAAACTTGTGCACTTTGGACTAGTGGAAATAGCTCACCTGAAACACCATATGAAATAAGTACTACAAGTGGATGTTGATAGGACAGGAAGATCCTATTAACTTAACTGTGTCTAGCGATTAATTTACTATATAATTACTAATAAGTAATTAATCAATTAAATGATAAATATTACACTATTATAGTATAGGTATAAAGTCACGAAAAAACTCTAGTTGAAAGAGATGTGAACCCCATTTAGTAGACATCAAAAGAATAAATAGTTTTGGGTTATAGGTATGTTAGAAAATGAAAGTTATTCTTGACTTTCATTTTTAATATACTTAAAATGAAGTAGTAGGAGAATAAATTTATGAAAGAGATATTAAAAACATTATTTAAGTATAAATGGAATATGTTAATAATAGTTATTTTATTATTTATGCAGGCATATTGTAATCTAGCACTTCCGTCATATACAAGTGATATCATTAATGTAGGTATAGAAGAAAGTGGAATTACTAGTATTGTTCCTGAAAAGATAAGGGTTTCTGAATTTAATAAATTACTTAATTATGTAAGTGATAAAGAAAAAATTAAAGATTCTTATAAGTGTAATGATGTATGTGTACTTATTAGTAAAGAGGATTTAACTAGTAAGTTAGAAGTACCTATGAGTAAATTAGTTTCAGGTGGAGAAAATGGTGATTTAAATAGAAGTGAAATTATTAATTATTTAAAGGGCGAATATAAATTAGTAGGTATAGATATTAATAAGAGAAGTATGTCATATATATATAAACTAGGTATATTTATGATTTTAATAGCATTACTTGCTATGGGAATAACTATATTAAATGCTTATTTATCAAGTAAAGTAAGTGCATATTTTACTAGAGATTTAAGGAAAAAAATAGTAAATAAAATATTAGAACTTGAAACAAGTGATATTAATAAAATAAGTAGTAGTAGTTTAATAACTAGATGTACTAATGATATAACACAAGTAGGAACAACTGTTACAATTGTTTTAAGAATGGTTTTATTTGCGCCTATAATGGGAATAGGCGCGGTTACTAAGGTAAAAGGTAGTCCTATTAACTGGGTTATTATATTAAGCGTAGTACTTGTTTTGACTTTAATGATAGTAGGATTATCATTAATTGTACCAAGGTTTAAAAAGTTTCAAGAAAATTTAGATAAGATAAATTTAGTAAGTAGAGAAAGTTTAACTGGATTATTAGTTATAAGAGCTTTTTCTAATAAAAAATTTGAAGATGATAAGTTTGATCAAGCTAATCGTGATCTTACAAATAATGGTTTATTTATAGGTAAGACATTCTCATTAATGATTCCAATATTAACATTTATAATGAATAGTACTGCAATATTAATTATTTTTGCAGGCGCTCCTAAAGTAAATGATTTTTCTATGCAGGTTGGAGATTTAATTGCATTTATTACATATACTATGCAAATTATAAGTGCATTTTTGATGCTCTCTATGACTGCAGTTATAGTACCTAGGAGTATAGTATCAATTAGAAGGATTAATGAAGTATTTAAAATTAATACTAGTGTAGTAGAAAGTAAAAAGGCAAGAAATATAAATAAGATAGAAAGTATAGAATTTAAAGATGTTTATTTTAGATATAGTGATAGTAGTGAGGATGTACTAAGAGATATTAACTTTTTAGCTAAAAAAGGAACAGTAACTGCTTTTATTGGCTCTACTGGAAGTGGTAAATCTACAGTAGTGAATTTAATTCCAAGATTATTTGATCCTACTAGTGGTAAAATATTAATTAATAATATTAATTTAAAAGATTTGAAAATTAAAAAATTAAGAAGTTTAATTGGTTATATTCCTCAAAAAGGGAAGTTATTTAAAGGTACTATTATGGATAATATTTCTTTTGGGCAAACTAAATTAAATAAAGAATTAGTTTTTGAAAGTGCCAAAATTAGTGAAAGTATCGAATTTATTAATGAAAGTACAGATAAGTTTAATAGAGAAATAAGTGAAGAAGGTACTAATGTAAGTGGGGGACAAAAGCAAAGGCTTTCTATAGCTAGAGCTCTTGCTGTTAATCCAGATGTTCTAATATTTGATGATTCTTTTAGTGCACTTGATACTAAAACTGATTCACAAGTTAGAAGGAATCTAAAGAAAATAAAAAAAGATAAACTTATTTTTGTAGTCGCACAAAGAATTAGTACTATAATGAATGCAGATAATATAATTGTATTAAATAATGGAGAAATTGAAAGTATTGGTACTCATAAAGAACTACTTAATACTTCTAAAGTATATAAGGAAATATATAATAGTCAACTAGGAGGTACTCAAAATGAATAATAAATCTAAAAGGTTATCCTCTGAATTAAATAGATTAATAAAAAGTTTAAAGCCATTTAAATTAGAAATAATAATAGTTTTTATTTTAGCATCGCTTGGTACAATATTTACAATAATTGGACCAAAAATACTTGGAAATGCAACTACAGAAGTATATAATGGAGTACTTGCTAAAATAAATAAAACTGGAAGTATTGATTTTATTAGACTTAATAAAACACTTCTTATTTTGCTAGTGCTTTATATAATTAGTTTTTTATTTAATTATTTAAGTAGTCTTCTAACAACTAAAATATCTTGGAAATATACTAGTGACTTAAGAAAAAAAGTAAATAGAAAAATGTGGAAATTACCTCTTAAATACTTTGATAAAAAAAGTCATGGTGAACTTTTAAGTTTACTTACGAATGATATAGATAAAATTAGTCAAAACTTAAGTAATGTATTAAGTGATATTATATCTTGTATAGTAGCGGTTATTGGTATATTAATAATGATGTTTACTATTAATGTAAGTATGACTTTTATAATATTATTAATACTACCTTTTAGTTTAATTTTGTCTACTTTTATAGCTAATAAAGGGCAAAAATATTTTGTAAAAGGACAAGAAGAACTTGCTAAAACTAATTCAAGTGTAGAAGAAATGTTAAGAAATCATAATATTATAAAAGTGTTTAATGCTGAGGAAAAAATATTTAAGGAATTTAATAAAAAGAATGATAGTTTAAGTAAAAATACTTTAAAGAGTACTTTTATAGGTAATATTTTAGAACCTATTATGATGTTAATAGGAAATTTAAATTATGTAATAATAGGTGTAGTTGGTGGAATATTTGTTATAAAGGGAAGAATAACTGTAGGTAATATTCAGTCATTTATAACATATGCTAAAAACTTTACTAATCCAATTGGTAATTTAGCAAGTATAATGGCAGAATTACAAGGTATGGTAGCGGCAAGTGAAAGAGTATTTAATTATTTGGAAGAAGAGGAAGAAAAAGAAGTAAGTAATCCTATAAAACTAGATAATGTAAAGGGGAATATTGAATTTAAAAATGTTAATTTTGGATATGAAGATAATACTATAATAAAAGACTTCAGTGCTAAAGTATCTAGTGGTAAAAAAATAGCAATAGTAGGGCCTACTGGAAGTGGTAAAACTACACTTGTTAAACTTCTAATGAGATTTTATGAAATTGAAAGTGGAGAAATACTACTAGATGGAGTAAATATAAAAGATATAACTAGAGATGATTTAAGAAAAAATATAGCAATGGTACTTCAAGATACTTGGCTTTATAAAGATACTATAATGGAAAATATAAGATATGGTTCTCTTAGTAAAACAGATGATGAGGTAATAAAAGCAAGTAAAGAGGCAAGAAGTCATCATTTTGTACAAACTCTTCCAAATGGATATAATATGGTAGTAAATGAAGAAGTAAATAATATCAGTGAGGGAGAGAAACAACTTCTAACAATTGCAAGGGCTATATTAAAGGATCCTAAAGTATTAATACTTGATGAAGCAACAAGTAATGTAGATACAAGAACAGAGCAATTAATAGGTAAAGCTATGGATACTTTAATGGAAGGAAGAACATCTTTCATAATTGCACATAGATTATCAACTATAAAAAATGCAGACTTAATAATAGTGTTAAAAGAGGGTAAAATTATAGAAGAAGGTACTCATACAGATTTAATAAATAAGAAAGGTTTTTACTATTCGCTTTATAATAGTCAATTTAATTAGGAGAATAATTAATTATTCTCTTTTTAATTTACAACTTAAAGCGTGCATGCTATAATTATACTATAAAGTAGGTGAAAGTAAGTGGATACTAAAATAATTAATTCATTAAGGAGTCTTGCTATTGATATGATTAATGATAGAATGATGGGTGATGCTGGGCTAGTACTTAGTTTATCACCAAGTATTTATACTATTTTTTCTAATCATTTGAATTTTAATCCTGGTGATGGAACTTGGATAAATAGAGATAGATTTATATTAGGTGAGGGTTTAGCATCAAGTTTACTTTATAGTACATTATTCTATTCGGGTTATGATATATCACTAGATAGTTTAAAAAAATATGGAAGATTAAATAGTAAACTTCCTTTGTACCCTGAAAGGAATCTTAAAATTGGAGTAGAAGCTTCAATTGGAGATTTACCAGTTTCTCTAGGTTTAGCAGTAGGGGAGGCATATGCAGAAAAATATTTAGAGAAGTTACTAGGTAAAGAATTAATAGATTATAAAGTATATGTATTAGTAACAGATAATGATTTAATGGATGGATCATCATATGAAGTACTTTCTTTTGCATCAAGAAATAATTTAAATAATTTAATTATTATTTATAATTCATTTGAAACAACTAAATGTGGTAAGAAAAAAGAGTTTTTAAATAACGATATATTAAGTATGGTAAATGAACTAGGTTTCTTTACTGAAGTGGTAAATAGTAGTGAAGACTATATTTCTATTGATAAAGCAATAGCTAAAGCTAAGCTAAGTAATAAACCATCATTTATAGAAATAAAATCTTTAATAGCAATAGGAACATCTAATCAAGGAAGTTATAATGGACATGAAAATGTTTTAAGTGTGAATGATTTAGAATTAGTAAAAGAAAAAATGAATATAACTCAAGTGCCTTATCATATAAGTAACTCTGCAATAAATGAATTTCAAAGTAAGATAGATTCTAGAATTAGTCCTATATATAATAGATGGGTAAGTACTTATAATGATATTATATCTAGAGATGATATTAAAAAGAATTTAATATCTTTACTTGAAGAAGATAATCATAAAATGAATTTAAAGAATATTAAAATTAGCTTTGAAGAATTTATGAAAGAAGATTTAAGAGAAACTAATAATAATTTAATGAATGCAATAGCAAAAGAGTTTCCTTTATTAATAGGTGGTAGTTTATTTAATAATGATCCAAAAATATCTTTGGAAGATGATAATAAAAATATTTATTTTAGTTTAAGTCCTAAAGGAACATCGTTAATTACGAATGGTTTAGCCCTAGGAGGACTCAAACCATTTGTATGTGCTAATTTAGGTGATTCACTTGATATGTTAAGTACTATTAAATTATCAAGTACATTAAAGGAAAATATAACTTATATATTTATAAATGATACAATATACACAAATAAGTATAGTAAAATTAGTAGTCCTACGTTTGAACTTGGAATTTTGAGAAGTATACCAAATATAACACTTTTTAGACCAGCAGATGTTAATGAATTAGTTGGTTCATGGGACTACATAATGAATAAAAAAGGCACAAGTATTTTAGTCTTGACAAGTGACTTTAAAGGAATATTAAATAATACAAGTAAAGAATTAACTACAAAGGGAGCATATATAGTAAAAAAGGAAATGGGGAGATTATCTGGAGTTCTTGTATCATCAGGTGCTGAGTTAGAAACTACTTTAAGATTAAGTGAAGAGTTAGAGGGTTTAGGAATTTTTACAAGGGTAGTATCTATGCCATCATTTAATTTATATACTTTTCTTACTAAAGAAACTAAAGAAGAACTTTTTCCAGTAGGAGCCAAAGTGATAGTGATTGAACCAAGTATAGATGCTAATTACAATAAGTTAGTATATAGCGAAAAGTACTTAATAAATTTAAAAGATTATATGGAATCTGCAACTAAAAAAGAGTTAATTGATATTACACATTTTAATTTAGAAGATTTAATAGAAAATATACAAAAACTATTAAAATAATAAAAAATATGATATAATATAAAAGAGGAGAATGGAAAATGAAAAAAATAATTGTTATAATTTTAATGGGGTTAATGATAGCTGGATGCACAAATAAGGATGAGAAGAAAGAGATGTTTTATACTTCATTAGCAGACGCTTATAGAAGTGTATATATAACTGATGGTATGGGTCTTCCAGTACTTGCAGATGAAAAAATAACTTTAGATGGTAAAGTATGGTATAAAGTATCTAGTACAAAGTATAATTTAATAGAAACAATTGAAAAGATGTTTAATAATGTATATACTGAAGATGTAAATAAGGAATTAAAAACTACTTTACATGAAAAATATAAAGAAGTAGATTCAACACTTTATACTTTATCTAATGGTGGTTGTATGTTTGATTATCAAATAGATGATACATTATATAATAATCTTAAAAAGGATGTTAAAATTAAAAAAATAAATTCATCTAAAATAGAATTTGAATATAAAGGTAAAAAATATACAGCTAGTAAAGATAAAGATAATTATATGTTTAGTGAAAAGATATTTGTATGTGAACAGTAAATTTATTTACTGTTTTTTTTGAAAGTAAATATATTAAATTTCTTTTTTTAGCATAAAATTAATTGGTGATAATAGTGTTCCAAAGTATGCAAAATAATAGGATAAAGTTAGTATTTTTAATTTGTACTTTTGTATTTTTATTAATTATTATAAAAGTGTTTTATTCACAAGTAATAGAATATAGAAAGTTAAATACTTTAGCTGAAAACTTGTGGAGTAGGAATCTTCCTGTAGGTGCTGAAAGGGGAAGAATACTTGATAGAAATGGTAAAGTAATTGCAGGTAATGTAACTACTTCTACTCTTGTGTTAATACCTAATCAAATAAAGAATAAGGAAGAAGTAGCAAGAAATTTAGCTTCTATAATAGGAGTTTCTTATGAAGAAATGTATAAACATGTAAGTAAAAAAGTTTCAATAGAAAGAGTGCATCCTGAAGGAAGAGATTTAAGTTACGATGTGTCAGAAAAAATTAATAGTTTTAACTATGATGGAGTTTATTTACTTAAAGAAACAAAGAGGAGTTATCCATATAAAGAAACGCTTTCTCATGTAATAGGTTATGTTGGAATAGATAATCAGGGGTTAAGTGGATTAGAACTTTTATATGATAAATATTTAACTGGTACTGATGGAAGTATTAAATATTTTTCTGATGGTAAAGGTAAAAAATTAAGTTTACCCGAAGTTTATGAAATGCCTACATCTGGTATGGATATAAATTTAACTATTGATTTAGAACTTCAATTATTACTGGAAAATGAATTAACAAATTCGGAAAAAAAATATAATGTTGAAGGAGCAATTGGGATAGTGATGAATCCTAAAAATGGTGAAATACTTGCTATGAGTAATAGACCAACATTTAATCCTAGTAATTATAAAAATTACAGTGTTGAAACTATTAATAGAAATCTAGCAATATGGAGTAGTTTTGAGCCAGGAAGTACATTCAAAATATTAACTTTAGCAGCCACAATTAATGAAGGAAAAGTTAATATTTTTGAAGATACATATTATGATACTGGATCTATCCATGTAGAAGGGGGTACTCTTCATTGCTGGAAACATAAGGGCCATGGATTACAAACATTTTTGGAAGTGGTAGAAAATTCCTGTAACCCTGGGTTTGTGGTGATGGGAAATAAACTTGGTAAGAAAGCATTGTTTGATTATATAGATAAATTAGGTTTTGGGTCGAAAACTGGAATTGATTTAAATGGAGAAAGTAAAGGTATTATATTTAATCTTGACAGAGTAGGTCCTCTTGAACTTGCGACAACTTCATTTGGACAAGGAGTAAGTGTTACTGCTCTTCAACAAGTACAAAGTGTAAGTGCTATAATAAATGATGGTAATATGTATACTCCATTTGTTGTTAAAAGTATAAGTGAACCTGAAACTAAAACATTAATAAAAGAAACTAAACCTAATTTAAAGAATAAAAATATAATAAAAAAAGAAACAAGTGAATTAGTTAGATATGCTCTTGAAAGTGTTGTAGCAAAAGGAAGCGGACATAATGCGTATATAGAAGGTTATAGAATAGGAGGTAAAACAGGAACTGCACAAAAGGTTGGAAGTGATGGTAAATATATGATTGGTAATTATATACTATCTTTTATT
This sequence comes from uncultured Bacilli bacterium, assembly GCA_934086775.1. Taxonomy (GTDB): domain Bacteria; phylum Bacillota_I; class Bacilli_A; order RF39; family UBA660; genus CAG-628. Next base: position 8,559 of record CAKOIJ010000025.1, read on the forward strand.
GGTTTTATGCCTGCTGATAATCCAAACTATGTTGTTTATATAGCGCTTGATGGAGCAAAAGGGGTAACTCAGTATGGTGGAACTGCTTCAGCACCTATTGCAAAAAATATATTTAATGAAATTATAAATTTGTATGATTTAAAAGAAAGTACTGAAGGTCTTCCAAAGGAATACTTATGGTATGAAACTAAATATGTAACTGTTCCTGATGTAAGAGGATTATCTCTTAAGGAAGCTAAGCAAAAATTAAATGGTTTTAAAGTAGAATATTCTGGAAGTGGGGAAACAGTAGTTATGCAAAATCCATATCCTTTAAAAAGAGTAAAAGAGGCATCAAGCGTAAAGTTATTGTTAAAGTAATTTAACTTTTAAATATAATATTTGATTAATTACATAAAAAAAAGTATAATTAAAGAGTGAGGAGTGATTCATGTGCTTATATTAGCAAAATCAATTTTAGGTTTAATGCTTGGTTTTTTCTTATCAGTATTTATGGGTTTAATATTACTTCCATTATTAAGAAAATTAAACTTTAGGCAAAGTGTTAGTAGATACATTACTAGTGTACATTTAAAAAAGGAAGGAACACCTACTGTTGGAGGATTAATATTTATAATTCCTACAATAGTAGCAATGATTTTACTTTATATAAAAGGTTCTTTAGAGATAACATCATCTTTAATCATAATTCTTTTTGTATTCTTGTCTTATAGTTTACTAGGACTTGCAGATGACTTAAAAAAAATAAAAGAGCATCATAACGATGGATTATCTATAGTACAAAAATTAATTGTACAAATAATAATTGCAGTAGTATTCTTTTATATTTATATGAAAAATGGTGGAAGTACACATTTAATTATAACATCATTAAATTTTGATGTAGATCTTAAGTGGTTCTATGGGTTTTTTATACTATTTTTACTTGTTGGTTCATCTAATGCTGTTAATATTACTGATGGAGAAGATGGATTAGCGGGAGGATTATCTGCAATAGCATTTTTAAGTTTTGGTATAATATCTTGGGGAAGTAACTGGATAGAAGGATACCAAGAAATAGCAATCTTCTGTTTTATATTAGTGGGTAGTTTATTAGGCTTTTTAGTGTACAATTCGCACCCAGCTAAAGTATTTATGGGGGATACTGGTTCTTTAGGTCTAGGAGCAACTCTTGCTGCTGTAGCAATTTTAACTAAACACGAATTATCTTTAGCTGTAATAGGTGGTGTATTTATCGCTGAAACTTTATCAAGTTTTATTCAAATAATTGCTATTAAGAAATTTGGTAAAAAAGTTTTTCTAATGGCACCTCTACATCATCATTTTGAAAAATTAGGATGGGAAGAAACTGATATCGTAAAATTATTTTGGATAGTAGGTTTTATGCTAGGAATGGGCGCTATATATTATGGAGTATGGATGTAAAAGCTATACTCCTTTAAAATTAAAAAATTATTTGACATACTAAAAAATATTTAGTAATATTAAAGTAGGATGGTGAGAATATGAAAGGTAAAGAAGAAATTAAAATGAATAAAAGAGATTATGTTATTCTTTTTATAGTAATAATTACTTTACTTTTTGGTGGTATCATTTTGGGTTTTGTAATAGGAAGAAATACTAAAAGATGTGAAGAATGTCCAGAATTTACTACTTCATTAGAAACAATATATTATACTGGTAAAAATAGGAATGTTTACTTATATGGAATAAATAGTTTTAAGTATAATGACAAAGAATTAAATTCATATAAAGATGTGTTTTCTACTATAAATAAAGTAGTAAAAAGTTATAAAAAAGCAAATGTGTATGATGATGGTGGAAGTGCTATGTATAAAAGTGAAAATTACAACATACTAATATGTAATACAATAAGTGGTAATAAGGATATATACATAGGAAATAAAACTATGTTATATGAAGATCATTTTTGTAAAAATATAATTGATAAAGATAAACTACTTAGTGGCTTAAATGAAAGTTTAAAGACAGTTACATATATAAAAGTAAATAAAATAAATAGAGAACTTGATATGTATGAGGAAATAAAGAGAATAACTGATGAAAAGGAAGTAAATGAATTTACTAACTTTATAGTAAAAAGTGAATTTAATACTAACTTTAATGAACCTACTAGAGAATATAAATTTGACTATATGGATAAAAATGATCAAATAGTACTTAGTATAGTATATAATCCAGACACTATACTTAAATATGAAAATGAAAGATATAGTTTAATAAATGATAATAATGTTTTGAGAAAATATCTTGATTAATAAAAAGTTTTACAACTAGAATTGTAAAACTTTTTTTAAATTATATAAATTAAAAAATATTTTATGATTTTTTATTCTTTACTACTCAAAATAATACCTATCATAATAAAACTAACAAGTAAGCTACTTCCACCATAACTAATAAATGGAAGAGTAACCCCAGTAACTGGAATTAAACCAACAACAACTGATAAATTTAAAAGAGTTTGAAAAATTAACATAAAAGATAAACCAAAAACTAAATATTTCTTAAATAAATCTTCAGTTTTAAGAGCAATTTTTATTGCTCTACAGAAAATTATAATAAATAGAGTACTAACAATTAAAACTCCTAAAAAGCCAAATTCTTCACTTATAATAGAGAAAATAAAGTCTGTTTGAGGTTCGGGTAAATAAAAGTGCTTTTGTCTTGAAGAGAAAAGACCTTGTCCAAGTAAACCACCTGGTCCAATTGCATATAAACTTTGTATAATTTGAAAACCACTACCAAGAGGATCACTCCATGGATTTAAAAATGATGTAATTCTTTCTAATCTATAAGGGGCTATTAAAATAAGAATAACTATTCCAGCTAGTCCAAGTAAACCTAATTTTATAAATATACTTAAATTAGTACCAGTTATGAATATTAAACATATTAAAGAAAAAACGATAATAACACCAGTTCCAAAATCTGGTTCTAACATAATTAAACCAAAGAAAAGTAAAATAATTCCTAAAATAGGAAAAACAAATTTTTTTGTAACTTTCTTTTCAATATCATTTCTAGATAAATATTTACTAACAAATATAACTAGTGATAGTTTACACATTTCGCTAGGTTGAAAACCGAATGAACCTATACCGAACCAGCTTCTACTACCATTTCTAACAGCACCTACACCTGGAATAACAACTAAAATTAATAAAACAAAAGTCAAAAGTAAAAGAGCGTTAGAATACTTTTTATAAAGATTAACATCTATTTTACTAGCTATAGTCATAAGAATAATGCCAATTACTAAAAAAACTCCTTGATTCATTAGATACTTATATGGGTTATTAAACTTAAACTCTGCCCATACATAACTACTTGAATAAATCATAATGAGTCCAAACAAAGCTAAACTAATTGTAGTGTAGTAGAGTACTTTATCTTTCACTATAGTCACCTAAATAATTTTATGAAAAGAATTAAAAAAAATTCTAAGGAAGAAGTACTTGACTATTTAAAAGAAATATAGGTAAACATATGTATCAAATAAAAATTTAGAAATTATTAAGTTATTTCCTTATTGATGTTCAAGTTATGATAATACAGAGTATAGATCAGCAAACTTTAATAATTATATGTTATTTTATAAAGTAGATGAAATTAATAAAACTATTTATATAATATAAATGGTTTATAAAGGTTATAATATTAATAGAATTATAAATAATTAATAAATTAGCACTCATACTTGACAAGTGCTAATTTATTTAGTATAATAATATAGTGAAGTAAGGAGGGATAGATATGTTTAACATGAATAATGAAGAAAATGAAAATGTCCTTGAAAAATATGGACGTAATATAAACGAAGAGGTTAAAAAAAGAAAGATAGATCCTATAATTGGTCGTGATGAAGAAGTTCGTTCAATAACTAGGATATTATCAAGAAAAACTAAAAATAATCCAGTTCTAATAGGTGAACCAGGTGTAGGTAAAACAGCAATAGTTGAAGGTTTAGCTGAAAGAATAGTTAAAGGAGATGTTCCTGAAAGTTTAAAAGATAAAATAGTTTGGGAGCTTAACATGGCTTCATTAATTGCAGGTGCTAAATACAGAGGAGAATTTGAAGAGAGATTAAAGAAAGTCTTAGATGAAGTTAAAAAAAGTGAAGGCAATATAATAATGTTTATAGATGAAATTCATTTAATTGTAGGAACAGGAGCAGTAGAAGGCGCTATGGACACTGGTAATATTTTAAAACCAATGTTAGCAAGGGGTGAAATACATGTAATAGGTGCTACTACGTTAAATGAATATAGAATGTATATTGAGAAAGATGGAGCACTTGAAAGAAGATTTCAAAAAGTAATAGTTTCAGAACCTACTGTTGAAGATACTATAACTATTTTAAGAGGACTTAAAACTAGATTTGAAATATATCATGGGGTAACTATTCAAGATAAAGCATTAGTAAGTGCGGCAACTTTATCAAATAGATATATAACAGATAGATTTTTACCAGATAAAGCAATAGACCTAGTAGATGAAGCATGCGCTACTATAAAAGTACAGATGGATAGTGTACCAACCTCACTTGATGAAACAACTAGAAAAATACTAACTCTTGAAGTAGAAAAAGAGGCTTTAAAGAAAGAAAAAGATGAACTATCTATAAAAAGACTTGAAAAAATAGATGTAGAACTTAAATCTTTAAAGGAAAAAGAAGGGGAGTTAAGTTCTAAATGGAAAGAAGAAAAAAGTATAAACGAGGAAATAAAGAAAGTAAAATCTGATATATCAAAATATACTTTTGAATATGAAAGTGCTACTAGTAATTATAATCTTGAAACAGCTGCTAGAATAAAAAATGAAATACTACCTAATTTACAAAGTAAATTAGAAGAACTTTCTAAGAAGAGTAAAGAAGGAATACTTTCAGACACAGTTAAAAGTGAAGATATAGCTTCTGTTATTAGTAAATGGACAAATATTCCTATAACTAAACTTATGAGTAGTGAAAAAGATAAAATACTAAATCTTGAAGAAAATTTAAATAAAAGAGTAAAAGGTCAAGAAAACGCATTAAAACTTGTAAGTGATGCAATAATTAGATCAAGAAGTGGAATAAAAGATCCAAATAGACCAATTGGTTCATTTATGTTTCTAGGTCCTACTGGTGTAGGTAAAACTGAAGTTGCAAGAAGTTTAGCATATGAATTATTTGATGATGAACATCATATGATAAGAATAGATATGAGTGAATATATGGAAAAATATTCAGTCTCTAGATTAATAGGGGCAGCACCTGGATATGTTGGATATGAAGAAGGAGGTCAATTAACAGAAAAAGTAAGAAGAAATCCTTATTCAATAGTCCTATTTGATGAAATAGAAAAAGCACACCCTGATGTATTAAATTTACTTCTTCAAATACTTGATGAGGGAAGACTTACTGATTCTAATGGTAGAACTGTAGACTTTAAAAATACAATTATAATAATGACTTCAAATGTAGGTAGTGAATTTATTATTAATAATGAAGAAGGTAAAGTAAAAGAAGAATTAAATAAATACTTTAGACCAGAATTTTTAAATAGATTGGATGAAATAATTATATTTAATAAATTATCTAAGGGAGATTTAAAACAAATACTTGATAATATAATTAAAGAAATTGAAAGAAGACTAGTAGACATTAATGTAAAAATAAATTTAACAGATAATTCTAAAAATTATTTTATAGATAATGGTTATGATGAATACTTTGGTGCTAGACCTTTAAAAAGATTGGTTAGTAATAAATTAGAAACTCTAATTGCTAAAAAATTAATAAATAATGAAATAAAACCAAATACTACTATTACAGTAGACTATATAAATAATGAACTAGTCATAAATTGTTAATTTCATACTAAAATATATAAAAAAGTGTATATAAAAATGTACGCTTTTTTAATATATTATAGAATTTTATAAAAACAAGTACTTGAAATACTAAAGAAAAAATGGTATTATTTTATTAGGTTACAGAAGTAACCTAATAAATAATAAAGACAAGGAAGTGAAGACATGAAACAAACCCCAATAACACCAATAAATACCTATTCTCAACCTGTATTTAATATGGTACTAGGGGGGGGGGTTATTATTAAATAACTCTTATAGTTTTTGTGTTCTTTTATATATGAGATAGACAAAGTCTATCTCTTTTTCGTGTCTTTATAAAAAGATAAAAGGTGTGTGATATATATGCTAAAAAGATTTAGAACAAAAACAGGTATGTTAATTACTCTAGGAGTAATATTTACCATAGTACTAGGACTATCTTATGCAACATTTATATTTACCACAGGTAAATATAAAGCAAGTGAACTTTTAATAGGAAAACTAAACTATGGAATATCTATAAAAGAAGATGGAACTAGTAGTACAATAAACTCTAATGTAGTAACTATACCAAAGAATACTAAGAGTTATTTTGTAATAACAATAACTAGTGTTAATCCAGTAGATAGTAACTATACACTTGCTTATAAATCTAATAATACA
>CAKOIJ010000026.1 GCA_934086775.1 uncultured Bacilli bacterium
ATTAATAATTCTTTCTTTTTCATAATGACTTCCTTTCTAACACGAAAAATAGATAGACTAAAAGTCTATCTATTTAAAAGACATGAAAAACTTGAGTTATTAATTGTTAGTAATAACCCCCCCCCCCAAGTACTTTATTTTGTACAAATAGGTTACTATATTTCATGTTCTTTGTCTCCTTTATTTACTTTGCTTTTTTGTTATCTTTTTTACTGGTTTTTTAGTTGTAGTCTTTTCTTCTTTAGTATCTTCTTCTAATTTATTGACTACTTCTTTAGCAGCCTTTAAAGCAGTTTCTTTAACTTCTTTAACAGCCTTTTCTACTACTGGAGTAGATTTTTCTTTAGCAACTTCATAAAGTTCATTTGCTTTCTTCTCTATTTTCTTAGCTTGACTTTTTGCTATTTCTAAAGCCTTCTCTTTGTCTAAATCTTTAACTTGCATTCTAAGTTCTTCTACTCTTTGAATTACATCTGCTTTAACATCTTCTACATCTATTTGTTTTGCTTTTTCAAGAAGTTCCTCAATTTTAATTTTTAATTCTCTTCTTGTTTTACTTCCTTCTTGTGGTGCAAATAGTAAAGCTATACCTGCTCCAATACCTGCTCCTAATATAAATTTCCCAATTCCACCTTTTTTATTTTTACTCATTACTCTTCTTCCTCTCTTTCTTTTTTACCAAACAGTTTTTTTACAAAACCAAGCACATATGTACTAATAGTTTCACCAATTAATGAAAATTTATTAGTTGTAAAATCGATAATATTAAATAAACTATCTAAACTTTCCGCTTTCTTTTGTAAATTATCTATTAACTTATTAGCTCTGTTTAATGTATCCATTAATTTTATGACCAAAACTATTAAAGTTATTACAAATATTATTAATGAAATATATAGTACGATCACTAGCGCATCACTTAACATCTTTTATTCTCCTTCCTTTTCCTCATACATTGAGTCAATTAAATTAAAGAGATCGTGTTCAAGAGTTTTATCATATCCTTCGTCTTTTTCATCTTCCTCACTCTCATCATTTTCTATTTTACCAATTAACTCACTTATATTACTATTATCTTCTTGTTCTTCCTCTTCCATCTTGTCCTTTATCTTCTCTTCTATTTCACCAATAGACATATTTTTATTACCTTCAATTTCATTTAATAAATCTTCAATACTCTTATTATCATTTTTTTCTTCTGTATCATAATCTTTAGTTTCAGAAATCTCAGTAAGTGTACTTTCTAGTTCATCTTCCAAAGTACCATATGCTTTTCTTCTTACTGCATCATAATTCATATCTTTAGGACTAGTAGACCTTGTTTGAGTACTTTGCTGTCTTTCAATTATTTCTTCCTTAGTGTAATTTTTATCTAAAACACCATATACAGGACTTATAACTGGACTAGGCTTAAATACTCTTTCAGGTTTAGGCTCATTAGTTGTCTTTTGTTTAAACATATCAGCATATTTATTTTCCCTTTTAGAAGGTTTTTCTTCTATAACTGGAGTAATTCTACTTCTAGTTTTAGGTTCTTCTTCATCTAAAATTGGAAACTTAAATGTAGGAGCACTTTCAGTTTTAAAGATTTCTCTTTCTGTAAAGGTTGGTGCTTCTACCTTTGGTTTAACCTCTTCTTTTGGCTCAACCCTATCCACCTTTTCTATTTTAGGTTTAACTTCTTCCCTCTTTACTTTTTCCTCTGGGACTTCTATAATTTCTTCATCATAGAAAACATTTTTTATTTTTTCGAATAATCCCATAAATACACCTCTTTCTCTCTAACTTTCTATACTATAGTCGTAAACATCTAGTATACTTTTGTTATCCTTTTTAATTACTGGTCCTTTCAATTCATAAGGCACTGACTTTCCACTAATAGAGTTCTCATCTATTAATGATACAATAACCTTGTCATTATATTTAATAGAAGACAATATAACTAGAGAATTAAGAACTGACTCATATAGTTCTTCCTCTTTTAATGATGCTTCTATGTAACTATAATTATACAACATTTTTAAATAAAAGTAACTATTTTTTCCCTCTGTTATTTTAATATAACCATTTTTATCATTATTATTTATTACTTTATAAAAGTAAAGATTTTCATTATTTTCACTTTTTATATTATGTTTATTTAAGTAAGCATTAATATCAATATTTAAATAATACTTATTTTCATTATGTACAAGAGTACTATTAAACTCATTGTTTTCTATAACACTAAAATCTCTTGGTTTATAAAACGAATACCCCTTATAATAGGCATTTGTCCTAGGTACATTATAACTTATAACATTAGAAATTTCACTATCAATATTATCTAAAGTATTATTTCTAACATTTAAACTACAACCACTTATTATAAATATAGATAAAATTATTATAATTTTCTTCATATATCTTTCCCACATTTCTTATTTAATTATAACAAAATTTCAAGCATTTTCCTAGTGTAATTTTTTGTAAATTTAATTTACAAAACTTTACACTACAATTTAATTACTTTTACATAATTTATGTTTTTACCCTTACTAATAAATTTATTTTCATACTCAGTTCTAATATCATCAAAATAGTTTCTATTCTTGCTTAATATAAAATAATGATTCTTTTTAAAACTATCCAGACTATATTCAAATAAAGAATCATTATCAGTTTTTTGTTCAATTACTTTTAAACCTTTAAAAATACTATTATATTTACTTAAAAATAGTTTACTAGTTAGTCTTCGCTTCTCATGTCTCTTCTTAGGCCACGGATCACTAAAGTTTAAATATAGTTTACTAATTTCTTTATAAAAAATTTCATCTATGTGTATAGCATCATCACATATAATTTTTATATTATTGAGTCCTTCTTTTTCAATGGTATCTATTGCTTTTAAAAGTACACTTGGATATTTCTCAAACCCTATATAATTAATATTTTTATTTCTTCTAGCATGTTCAAGTAAAAAAGAACCTTTACCCATTCCTATCTCTAAATAAATTTTATTATTATTTTTAAAAACACTTTTCCATTTTCCTTTATAAATAATAGGTTTTTTAATAACTATCTCACTATTTTCTATAATACTTTCTGAACCTTTAATATGCTTTAATCTCATTAAACTTTCCTCCTAAATAACATTATACACAATTTATAGAAATTTGTCATATAATACTATAGAAATAGGAGGAATTTTCATGAAAAACGCGCGCGATATGTTTTATTCTAACTACCAGGCAGGAGGAATGCAAGATCCTAACATAATATATACACCACCTCAAGGATATAATATAAATAGTCAATATCAAGCATATGGACCTAATATTATGAATAATCAAGCAAATATACCTTATAATAATTATAATAATAATTATAATACTAATGAATATGATGAAAGAATTACTAAATTAGAAAGACAAATTAGAAGATTAGATGAAAGGTTAAGAAAACTTGAAAGTGTTAATCTTGAAGAAAACATAGCAGATAGTAATCTATATATGATATAAGTTTAAAAAGGTGCTCACTGGAGCACCTTTTTAGAATCTTACTCCTTTACTCCTTCTAATATATTATTAAATTCTATTTCATAAATAGGAAGTGCTATATTATTGTTATCAATATATCTTGCCACTAATTTATCCACTTCTTTTGAAATTATAATTCCCATGGTACTATTTTGAGTAATAGTCTTTACCTCTTTATCTATGTAATTCATATATACTTTTATTTGACCTATATCTTCTTTTCTAAATTCTCTAACCATAAGTTCAATAACTACAAAGTTGTTGAACTTATAATTAAACAAAAGTATATCAATATAATTCTTTTTATAACCAATATTTATTTTGTATTGTTTATCAATGAAACAGTAGCCTTCTCCTAACTGTTTCATTATATAACTTATATTAGTAACAATTGCTTCTTCTAATACTTTCTCCGTTAATTGTTCTTTTGTTTTATTATAAGGAATTACTATAGTACTAGGTACTATTTCTGTTTGACTTACCTCTTTTTCTTCTTTTAGTTTTAATTTAGTTTCTAGTGGTAACCTATCATACTCGTTAAATTTTATTCTTTCTGCTAGTTTTCTATATGATAAATTATCTCTTATAGCAATATCAATATAATAATTAATTTCATTGATATCATTACGTGGTAAAAGTAATCTTACGTGAGCCCATGTCAAAATTGGCGGCAGTGACGCCAATTTTGGTACTAAATAAAAAAATTTTATCATTCTATTAAGATCACTATACGTATAACCTTTACCAAACTCTTTAGTTAACTTTTCTGAATACTTCTTTATAATTCCTTCTCCATAATGTTTACCTGCTTCAGCAAGTTCCTTTCCAATATTGTAATAAGTCTCAAGTTTACTTTTATTAGCATTATAATCTCTTACTATAGTCTTTGCTTGTTCACTTATTATAAAGCCTCTTATATTTTCTAAATAATTTTCTTCCATAATTCTTTACTCCTTCTGAAGGGTAGAATTATCCCCTTCCCCTTTCTTATACGAATTTTATACCTAAAATTCCCCTAAAAATTTTCTCTTTACGCGAAATTTTACAATAAAATTTTACACATTTATGTAAAAATTTAATATTATTTAATAAATATTTAAAATTGGAAAAGAAATATTTTTACATTTAATATGGCATAAAAAAAAGAAAGTAATTTTTAATACTTTCTTAAAACTTATTTAAATAAATTTTTAATCTTAGTCCATAAACTTGTTTTTTCTTTTACACTCACAGTTTTAACTTCTTCTTTAGCTTTCTCTGAATTAATTAACATCACGAATTTAGTATTACCTTTCATTTTAGAACCAGCAAAACTATTATATTCATTACTTAAATTAATTAAAGCACTTACTCTTTCCTCCATAGTTTTAGTTTCATACATTAAACTACTTATTTTATTAATTCCACTTACATTATAAATATTTAATCCATTATGTAAGTTAGTAGTACCCTCATCTATTTTAGAAATAACATTATATAATTCAATTAAACTATCTTTAGTATTATTTACTGACCCTTTAATAGTATTTTCATATACTAAAGCACTCACATTTTCAGCAGTACTAATACTTACTTTTTTACTTAAACTTTTAGCTACATTTTTACTAACTTTTTCAGCAACATAAATACTAACTTCATTAGTTAAACTTTCAAAATATGGAAGTGCTTTATCTTTACTTACAACATTACAACTAAGAAGTTGTTCACTAGTCATAGTAAGTCCTTCTTTTAAAGAAGCTTTACCTGTTTCGCAATTAATATAATCTCTTAAAATACCCGCATCAGTTAAATAACTAACTAAAATATTTTTAACTTTACTTTCAAGAACTTCATCTTTAGTAGAAGTCATTTCTTCTTTAACTTCACTCCATACACTTTCACTTAAATTATTTAAATATTCCTCAGTAAATGTGTCTTTTACCCCTTTTACAGCACTAGCTTTAACACTGTCTATTTGTTTCTCACTTAAGTATACATCTACATTTAAAGACTTTATTTTATTATCAAGAGTATTTTTAAGTAAATTAGTCCCATCCATTAGTTCTTTACTTCCACTTACTAATAAATCCATATTAGTTTGTAAACTATTTACATTAGAATAAATACTATCTAATTTATTAAAATTATTTAATATACTTTTATCTACTATTTTAGGAGTAACTACAGAGTATATACTGTTTAGTTCAAATTTAGTAGTTTCTAAACTAATAGATACTTTATTTAAATTACCAGTAGTGCCTAGTGACTCCATAAGTCCAGGAGTACTAATGCCAGCAATAAAAGTCTTAGACGCATTTTCTATTACTTTACCATTGTTTACTTTAATATTAGTATTATTTTTATTATCAAAGTAAGTTCCTGTTACAATAACAAATGGAGTATACATAGTTTCTTTCTTACCATTTATTAGCACATTATGTTTATCTAAGTTAGTATAAGTAATTATAATTTCTACTTTACCACTTTTACCTAGAATATCTTTTAATTCTTTCTTTTCTCCATTTAATTTATAAACAACACTTGTTTTAATAGGTAAATCTTTATTAGTCTCTCCTTTGTATAAAATATTACTATTATTAAGTGTCCAAGAAATATTATTATTTTCTTTATTAAAAGTACTATTCTCATTTAAATTAATAATATTATTTAAAATAGTATAATCATTTATTTCTTTTAAATTATTCTTATTAAGAATACACTCATTTACAGTTGTTTTTTTAACTGTACCATCATTATTTAAAATAGTAAATACTGTTTCATCTTTAGATAAAGCTAGTAAACTAGTTGGCATTAAAAGTAAACCCAAAACAAAACCACTTACTACCTTTTTAATTTTATTACTTTTCATTTTATCACTTTCCTTTATTAAAATTTTATCAAATACTAGAAGTACTGAAGGTAAAACTACTAATACAACTATCATACTTATTAAGGCACCTCTACTGATTAAAGAACATAATGAACCAACCATTTCTAGATCACTATATACTCCAACTCCAAATGTTGCAGCAAAGAAACACATTGCACTTACAATTATACTAGTACTTATATACTTGAGAGTCTCACTTATAGCTTTTTCTTTACTCATAGTTTTTCTTCTATTTAAATAATTAGTTGTTAAAAGTATTGCATAATCTATAGTTGCGCCTAACTGGATTGTACCAAGTGTTATAGGTGCTACAAAAGGAAGAATATCTCCCATAAAATATGAAGTACCTAGATTTATAAATATTGCAAATTCAATTGTAGCAACTAGTAGTACTGGAAGTAAAAATCTTCTTAAAACAATTACAAGAATTATTAAAATACATATTACACTCCAAGTATTAACATTATTAAAGTCTTCATCACTTATAGTAATTAAGTCTTTCATAAGTGCACCTTCTCCAGCAACTATTGCATCTTTATCATATGACTTAACTAAATTATTAATAGTTGTTAACTGACTATTTAATTCATCACTTGCAACTTCATAAATAGAATTAACAAATATAACTGAGTATTTTTCATTACTAAAAATACTATTTAACTCTTCAGGGATCATTTCTGTACTTAAACCTAAACTATTAAAAGTATCTTTAGAAAGAACTAAGTTAATTCCATCTACTTCGTTTAATTTACTAGATAATTCAGATAACTTATCATTTTTAATATCTTTATTAATTAATATAATTTCAGGACTAACTATATTAAACTTTTCTTTAATTAAATTATTTGAAGAAATACTTTCAAGTGTTTTAGGAAGTGTTTCATCAATTTTATAGTATACTTCTACTTTAGAGTTTGCTTTATACATAGGAAATAATAATAGTAAGAATACTATAAATATAATCATGTAATTTTTAACTATAAAATTATTTATCTTGTTAAATGGTTTTATTATTACTTTATGACTAGTTTTTTCTATTAGCTTATCAAATGTAAGTAAAAGTGCTGGGAAAACAGTAAGTACTGTAACAAGTCCTAGTAAAACACCTTTAGCCATTACTATTCCTAAATCTTTACCTAGTGTTAAATTCATTAAACAAAGAACCAAAAATCCTGCGATTGTAGTTAAACTACTACCTGTTACAGAAGAAAATGTTTCACTTATTGCTTCTTCCATAGCTTTTTCTTTACTCATTTTATTCTTTTTATTTTCATATGCATGATATAAGAATATAGAAAAGTCTGTTGTAACACCAAGTTGTAAAACTGCCACCAGTGCTTTAGTAATATAACTTATCTCTCCTAAAAAGATATTAGTACCTAAGTTATATACAATAGCCATACCGATATTTAAAAGAAGTATAACTGGCACTAGATAAGAGTCCAAACTAATAGCAAGTACAATTAAACATAAAGCTACTGCAATAACAATATATATAGCAATTTCACTATTAGATAAATCCATGGTATCTAAAACCATACTACTCATGCCACCTATTTTTGTATTATCAGAAATACTTCTTAGTTCTCTAACAGCATCAATAGTCTTTTCACTAGAAGTACTTTCTTCAAAAGTAACAAGTAGTAAATTTGAATTATCTTTATTTAAGTGTTCTTTTATATTGTTTGGAAGCATTTCTATTGGAAAGTCATTTCCAAGCACATCAAAAGCACTAACTACTTTATTTACTCCATCTACCTTTCTCATTTCCTCTTCTACTTTTAATATCTTTGATGCTTCCATATTATCCGCTATAACCATAGCATAAGCACCCATATTAAAATCATCTGTTAAAATATTTTCTCCCTTAATAGTTTCAATATCATCTGGTAAATATACTAAAATATCATAATTTATCTTAGTAAGACTCATACCTATAAAACTTAAAACTAATAAGATTAAAGATATAATTAACACTATAGTTTTATTTTTACAAATAAATTCACTAAATTTTTTCACATTCCTCACCTTTCCGTATGATATTTTATTATTTTAGTTAATAAAAATGAATATCATTTATATATAAGATGTTTAATAACCTACACTTTTTAATATTTTGTATTAATAAATACTAGACAAGTGTTTTTTATCTTTACAAATGTATTAATTAATTCTATAATTTATGTAGGTGATTTATATGAAAGAAGATTTAAGAATTACTAAAACTCGTAAAGTTTTATATGAAACATTAATAAATCTAATGAAAGAAAAAAGTTTTGAAGAAATAAAAGTAAGTGATATATGTAAAGAAGCATTAATAAATAGATCTACTTTTTATAGTCATTATAGTGATAAATATGAATTATTTTTAGAACTTATAACTGCTTTAAAAAATAATTTATTTACTTCTTTAAATACTAATTCAAATAGTGTTAATACAAGAGAATATTTTACTCTTTTAATAGAGTTATTACTTGATCATATTGATGAAAAGAAAGATATCTACTATGCTATTTTAATACATAATAGAAATAGTATAGTTATAGATATAATATTAGATGCTATTCAAAAGGATATAAATACAAGACTTGAAAGTGATAAAGAATATAATAAAGTTATTCCAAGTGAAATAATATGTAAATTTTATTTAGGTGCAATCGTTTCTCTAGGAATAGAATATTTAAGTAGTAAAAAATATTCTAAAGAAGATATGTTAAGATATATTGAATACTTAATACCAGAAGATATAATAAAAGAGGCTTAAAGCCCCTTTATTATGTCTATTATTTTTTCTTTTTCTAAATTAATTTTTAAGTATTTACCATTAACTAAGACATAATCATCATCTAAATAAAAATCTATATTTTCATTATTAGTTTTAACTATTAAATGATACTTAGAATATTTTCTAGCTTTATCTATTACTTTATAGTTTTTATCTAAAGAAGAATTACTAAGTACACTAGTAATACTTTCTATTTTATCTTTATCAAAAATATCATTTATTAACTCATATTTACCATCTACATTACTTTCTACTGTTATGCTTTCTGCCTTTGTAACTAAAGTTTTTATTTCATTAAACTTATTAAAATCTTTCTTTTCAAAACTCTTTTCCATTATTGAAAATATAACTCCTCCTAGTAATAAAATAAGTATAGCAATTAAAATATATTTCTTACTCATATGCTTCTCCTCTAGTTATATATTTCCCAACAATTGAATATTCTATACTTCTTTAGTAACATCTACCCATTTAACATAATTAGATAGTTTTTCTAACTCTGGTATAGATAACTTTATAGCAGAGTTTGCACTTCCACATGCAGGATAAACATATTCATATTTTTTAAGTGATATATCAAGATATACTTTTACGTTATCATTAAGTCCAAATGGACAAACACCACCTGGAATATGTCCAGTTAACTCTTCAACACTATCTCTATCTATCATTTTAGCTTTTACATGAAAAGTTTCTTTAAATTTATGATTGTCTATTTTATTATCTCCCTTTACTACAATAACTATCACATCATCATTAACTATGAAAGATAAACTTTTAGCAATTTCTCCTGGAGTACATTTAAGTTCTCTGCTAGCTTCTTCTACTGTTGCAGTAGATAAATCAAACTCCATTATTTTATCATCATAATTATACTTCTTTAAATATTCTTTTACTTTTATTAAACTCATACTTCTTCACCTACATTAATTATACAAAAAAATAGGACTTTTTTCTAGTCCTAAACATACTTATCTATATCTTTTGGTACTTTATCATTGATAACCATATTTATTATTTTATCTTCTTTTTCTTTAGTTACTTCTTTACCTGTAATAGTACTTATTTCACTAATAATATTTCTTAAAGTATCTTCATTTTTAAAGTCTCCATCTTGTAGTTCTCTAGCAAGTTTTATAATAGTATCCTTTCCTACCTTAGTTTTCTTTTCTATCTTATCAAATAGATCTTCCCTCATATTATCACCTACATTATTATATGAAAAAAGGCGAACTATGTTATTCGCCTTTATTTTTAAAGTTTAAAATAATTGGTGTACCAGAAAAATCAATATTACTTCTTATCTTATTTTCTAAATATCTTTCATAACTAAAGTGTACTAAACCTTTAGAATTTACTTCTATATCAAATTTAGGTGGTTTAACCCCACTTTGGTGTGTAAAATATATCTTAAGTCTTTTACCTTTATATGATGGTGGTGGTGTTTCTATAAAGGCATCAAGTATTATTTCATTTATAATACTAGTTTTAATTTCTTTAGTAGCATTCTCATAACTTTCAAGTACTAAAGGCATTAAAGTACTAATTCTCTTTCTAGTCTTAGCACTTAAAAAACATATTTTAGCATAAGGCATAAAAGCAAAATTATCTTTAATCTTCTTTTTCCAAAGTTTCATTTCTTCATCTTTATTATTTTCTATAGTATCCCATTTATTAACAACAATAACAACTGCTTTACCTGCCTCAAGAGCATATCCTGCTATATGTTTATCATGCTCGATTATTCCTTCTTCCGCATTTAAAACAAGTAAGCATACGTCACTTCTATCAATAGCACGCATACTTCTAAGAAGGCTATACTTTTCAACACTTTCATATATCTTACCTTTTTTTCTTAAACCTGCTGTATCAATTAAAATATATTCATTTTTATTATAAATAAGTGTAGTATCAATAGCATCTCTAGTAGTACCAGGAGTGTTACTAACAATTACTCTTTCCTCATTTAAAAGAGCATTGACTAAACTAGACTTACCAACATTAGGTCTGCCTATTACACTAAACTTTAATCTATTATCTTCTTCTTCATTATAAAGAGCAAAATCCTTAGTTGCTTCTTCCATCAATTTATTTATTCCAATATTATGTTCAGCAGATATAGTTATATATTCATCAAACCCTAATGTATAAAAGTCATACATATTTTCTTCTGTTAATTTATTATCCACTTTATTAATAGCAACAATTACCTTCTTATTTGTCTTTCTAAGCATATCCCTTATTAAAAAATCATTACTAGTAACTCCTTCTTTACCATCAAGAACAAAAATAATAGTATCACTTTCGTTTATTCCTATTTCAACTTGAATCTTAATCTCTTCATTAAATGTTCCTTCACTAAAATCAATACCACCAGTATCTATTAAGTAGAATGGAACATTATTAAAACTAGAACTTGCATAAATTCTATCTCTTGTAACGCCTGGAGTATCTTCAATAATACTAATTTTCTTACCTACTAATCTATTAAACAAAGTACTCTTACCTACATTTGGTTTTCCTACTAAACATATAGTTCCTTTTTTCATAGTAATTCCCCTTTCACAAGTTAAATATTATACTATATAATTCTTAAAATTAAAAGTGCTTTTAAGCACTTATTTCCCATGTAACATTATCATCAGATATTAATTTAGCAACTTCCTTACCATCTATACTATACACACCAAGAATTCTCCACATAATACCACTATAATATAAATAATTATCCGGATTATCTTTCTTATACATACAAGGTTTACTTTCAGTAATATTAGTACAGTTTAGTTTACCCTTGATAGTTTCAATTAACCCAGTAGCATCCGATATTGTTAGCGTTCCCTCCCATATAGCAGTTATACTTTTTACACTAACTTTTAATAAAATATTTTTTTCATTTAAACTTGTATCATCAACAGGATTAATAATACATCCATTCAGAGTATGATTACCACTACAATTACCATTATTTGAACTTACATCTTTCTTTAAATACTTTTCATCAAGTAAATTATAAACCTTAATCATAGTATCAGTAGTTATACCCTTATCTTTAGCATATAACTCCGCAGCAGTTAAAATTTCTTTTTTCTTTTCTTCAAATAAACGAATATTCATTTTTTTCCTAATTGCAGTTATACTTGGAATAGATATACTTATAAGCACGCCTATTATCACAATTACAATTATAACTTCAGTTAAAGTAAAACCTTTTTTGTTCTTCATAAGGCGCCTCCTACTATAAATAATTATATAACAAAAAGGTAATAAAAGTCAATCTATTATTTAGTACATAATAAAATACAAGTAATAATACTTGTATTAAAATTCTAACTTCTCATCAATATAAGATTTAACATCTTCTATTTTTAAAATTATTTGTTCCATTGTATCTCTATCTCTTACAGTAACAGTACCATTATTAATAGTTTCATCATCTACTGTAATGCAAAATGGAACACCTATTACATCATTTCTTCTATATCTCTTACCTATATTACCACTTTCATCATAAAGTGTATAATATTTCTTAGAAAGTTCCTTATATATTTCCATAGCTTTATCACTATGAAGTTTCTTAACAAGAGGTAAAACTGCTACTTTATAAGGTGCTAGATAAGGAATAAACTTCATAACTTCTCTAGTACTTCCATCTGCTAAAGCCTCTTCATGATAACTATTACATAAAATAGTTAAAAATAATCTTTCTACTCCAAGAGATGGTTCAACTACATATGGAATATATTTCTCATTAGTTTCAGGATCTAAATACTCAAGTTTCTCTTTACTTACTTCCATATGTCTTGTTAAATCATAATTAGTACGTGATGCTATACCCCATAGCTCTCCCCATCCAAATGGAAATTTATATTCAATATCTGTAGTAGCATTACTATAAAAAGATAACTCCTCTTTATCATGATCTCTAAGTCTTAAATTTTCTTCTTTAATTCCTAAAGAAAGTAAAAAATCTTTACATTTATTCTTATAATAATTAAACCAATCAAGTTCAGTACCTGGCTTACAAAAGAATTCAAGTTCCATTTGTTCAAATTCTCTTACTCTAAATATAAAATTACCAGGTGTAATTTCATTTCGAAAACTCTTACCTACTTGTCCAATACCAAATGGAAGTTTAAGTCTCATACTTCTTTGAACATTCATAAAATTAACAAATATTCCTTGTGCTGTTTCAGGCCTTAAATAAACCGTATTTTTAGAGTCTTCAGTAACTCCTTGGAATGTCTTAAACATTAAATTAAATTCCCTAATATCAGTAAAATTACTCTTACCACATTTAGGACAAGGTACTTTATTTTCCTTAATATAGTTAATTCTCTCTTCGTTAGTTAAACTATCTCCTAAATTAGAAGAAGTATAATCATTAATTAAATTATCTGCTCTACACCTTGTTTTACATTCTTTGCAGTCTATTAAAGGATCACTAAACGTACTTAAATGTCCACTAGCTTCCCAAGTCTTAGGATTCATTAATATAGCAGAATCAAGTCCTACATTATTAATATCTTCCTCAATAAACTTCTTCATCCAAGCATTCTTAATATTCTTTTTAAGTTCTACCCCTATAGGACCAAAATCCCAAGTATTAGCAAGTCCTCCATATATTTCACTACCTTGAAATATAAATCCATATTGTTTACATAAGTTAACTAACTTATCCATTGTTAAATCTTTTTCCATTTCTTCCTCCTTAAAATAAAAACTTCTAAAATATTAGGACTAGCTTATAGCCAAGCCAGCGGTTCCACCTAATTTATTCTAGAAGAATCATCTCTTAATATATAGCTCCGAGTTTTCCACGCTCATCTTCACTGCATAATAAAATTATAAAACAATTAACTATTAAAGTCAAGTACTTTATATTGCACTAGTTTGTAATATCATATGGATCAGATTTTGTTCCTGTTCCTTTTACCATTACTCCAGCTTCTAGAGACATAACTGGGCTAGAAGCCAAAGCACGCGTCGCGTTGTAGATGCTGTTGACAGACCCGCCGTCGTCGACATCGAAAGCACTGTGAGCATAAAGAGCAGAAGGGCTAATTAACCATTGAGATATGCTATTTCCCTGGAATAACCAATTGTTATTATGACATGCTACTGTCCCATCATAATTATATGGTTCTTCTCTTCTTGGGCAGTCACTTGCTAGTACTCCGTATCCATAATCACTTGGATATATAAGTCCTACACTTCCTATAAATGATGTAGAACTATTATAGTTATTCTTTGCTGTTATTCCTGGTGTACTTCCTCTTTCTGTCATATACCATCCTAATGATGTACGTGAAGTATAAGAAGTACTTGTTCCTAGATACATCTTAAAGTTAACTGTATGACTATAGTTGGCTAGATTATATGTATTAGACATTGTACTATACATTGTTGTATTTGGAAAATGATTAGTATTATTTGTATCATATGCCATAGTAGGATAACTATTCTTTGCATAATGCCTTCTTACTCTTATTACTTCTTCTCCTTTTGCCCCATCATTAAATACTCCAATTATTCTCCATAATTCTTTTTCATTAGTACTTTTATTAGTCATATATATATAATTATTTGGATTAGCTCCTTCATATCTATATCCATTTTCATTATATACTCCATTTGTATGACTAGTTGCATATGATTTTATTAATGTTGCTA
>CAKOIJ010000027.1 GCA_934086775.1 uncultured Bacilli bacterium
AATAAAAATCAGTTTTAAATCTCGCAATAAAATTATTTAATAAATCTAAAAATTGTTCTTCGCTAGTTAGAAATCCCTTTTTTGTGTAATTATAAATAGTGCTTTTTATACTTTTTGTTTTTTTATCGTTGAGTCTGCCTATAAAACAGTATCATTACTAGGACAATCTAAACATCAAACTGTTCTTGCACTAGATTTTGCATTAATTATAAATAATATTTATGTTGATAATTTTGATGATTCTTTTAAAGATGTTGAGTGGATACACGAAAATGCTTATAAATATGGGTTTATCTTAAGTCATCTCAAAAGTAAAAAGGACATAACTGGTTTTTCCTATGAATATTGGCATTTAAGGTATATAGGCAAAGAAGTATCATATTATATGCACAATGAAAATATTTCTACTTTGGAAGAATATAAATTTAGGTTAGAAAATTTAATTACACCTCCAATAATATAATTTATATCTATGAAATTAATTTTATTTGTGTTATTATTATAATAGAGGTGTGAAATGACAGAATACTGTGTTGATGGTAACTATTTTGAAAACTTACAATTACTTTCTTCTACAGGAAGAGAATCAAATGTATATTTAGATTTATTTACATATAATATGCCGATGTGTATAAAAAAATATAAAAGTTCATTTTGGTATGATTGTTCAAATGATGAAGCTTTAAAGAAAATGTTTTTATTACAAGAAAAATTGGCAGGTTTTAAAAATATTTCCCCTAGTATTGTTTTTTATGATATTAATGAGTATAAAAGAGGTAATAAGAGGTTGCTTGCGATTGGAATTCCCTATTTGCAAAATTATATATCTATTGATAAAATTGATGATATTAGTAGTAGGTTTATATGTATTAGAAATTTATTAATTCTATTAGAAAAATTTATATCATTGGGTATTTATCCAACTGATTTAAATAATTCGAACATTATGGTATCTTCTGATTTAAATGTCCAACTTATTGATTTAGATGGAAATCAATGTAAAGTTAATTCTAAAACTCCAGGTAAGTATTACCGACAAATATTTAATTCCATACGATATAGGATTCTTACCGATTTAATGGTAAATGATGAGGAATATAATGCTGCTCATAAATATTCCTCTCTAAATGAAGGATTACGTGCTATTCTAAAGCAAAAGGGATTCAATGCTGATATTATCAATGTAGTATTAGAAAGCCAGGAAGAATCAAAATTGGATATATTATTAAAAGTATTAAATGAAATTGAACCATTTTATGTTGAGACTAAAGATAAATCTATTTTTAGAGATAGTAGAAAACATTTATAATAATTCTTGTGTTTATTTTAAAGATTCTATTAACACATCTATTTTTAGTTATTTTTGTTGTAATTGATAGCAAAAATAATATATTATGGTTATCGGCATTAAAAAAAGTAAATTTGATGTAGGAAAAAATGAAAAGTATGATATAATATGTAGTGTTCCAAAAAGTAGCAATTTTAAAATCGTTTAGGGGATTAAAGTTATATAGGAGTGGAATGTTACCATTACCCTACAAGTTAGGTTTTGAGTTGTGCCATTTGTTAATTTTAAACAAATAATGATGTACCAAATGTGTGCCATTTGTTTCTAAATGTATCAAATTACGCCAATAAGTTGGATAATTTGAATTGTCTTGAAATCTTGTGAAAAGTCTTTATTTCAAAGGGTTTCAAAATAATTCAAAGGATTTCAAAAAAATTCTCCAAAACGTTCCGTTCGGGTTCGAATCCTGATACCCCTGCCAGAAAGAAATCAACTCCAGTAGATGGAGTTTTTTATATGAATTTAATCATTTTTTGAAAAAACCAAAATTTAAAGACTTTTTCTTCTAGTTATGTTATACTATGAATACAAAGGTGTGATATTTTATATGAAAAAGATTGCTTTAATTTTAATGACATTGTTAATACTTACAGGTTGTAGAAATTCAAAAGAAATAGATAATACTGAATCAAAAAAAACAACAACTTTTCAACTCGATATTTTAGCCTAGAAAAAATTAATTTGGATTGTAATTTGAATAATATTACATTTATAAGTGAAAAACATATTATTGCAAACAACATTTTATACGAATATTCTGCAAACAAAAAATATGAAGCGAGTAATACTAAATGTAAAATAATTGATAATAATGCTTCAGGTTATGAATATATAGGAATAATTTATAAAAATGTTCCATATCCTGAATGCTTTATAAAGGATGGAAAGCTATATAATCTTAATAAAAGTGGCTTTGTTTTAGTTAAATATAATAAGAAAGACGAATACTATAAAAATATAATAAATAATTATTTAAATAATGAGTATTTTTATTATTATAATGGTAGCTATATTAATGACAAAGAGATTAGATATACTGTGGTTGAAGAGGAATATACTATACCATTAAAAGAAAATATGTTATTTAATTCTTATGAGTTAGAATATATAATTACAAATGAAAATGTTTATGAAATTGGTGTAGATGCTAATGATAAATGTCATATATATGAGGATGTTAAATGTACATATACGCTAATTAAAACAAATAAATTAGATGACCTCCTAGATAATTTTAAAAATAATATTTCTTACTTTGACGGTAAATATTTAATTACTAAAGACAACAACATATATAGAATTTATAGATAAATTAAGAAATTATAAATTGTTTTAGCTCCAGTTTATGGAGTTTTTTTGTTGACAATAAATAAAAAATTATCTATAATATAACACCTGAAAGGAATGATTTTATGCAATTTTTTATAGTTTTATTAGTTGGTACTACTATAGCAAGTTATTTAATGGATGTAAAAAGTACTTTAAAATTAATGAAAGGTATAGCTGATGAAGGTTATAAATTTAATAAAAATAGACTTAAAGAGATTAATGGTTTAGTCGATGAAAATATAAAAAAGGCTAATAAGTTAACTCATTTTATTCCACTTTATAATGTATATGTTTCTTTAAATAGAAATAAAGAAATAAATGAAAAAGCATCTTTATTAGTAAAACAACTTGAAATAATGGGTGCTATAGAAGAAATGGATGAGGCAGAAAAGACAATATATGAACTTCGCCCAAATGTATTAACATCAATTACTATAGCTAGTATGAATGATGAAGAACTTGAAAATGAAGAACTTGAAAACCTAAAAAAACTAAAAGAAACTTTAATCCAAAGTAAAGAAAGAAACAAAAATGAAGAACTTGAAGAATTAAAAAAATTAAGAGAAGATTTAACACAAAGAAAAGAAGAAATAGAAAAAGAAGAAAAAGCTAAAGAAGAAGGTCCTACGTTAGGAAAAAAACGTTAGACTTTTTCTTTTATATATGATAGAATTACTTTAGAATAAAGAGGAAGTTGTTATGAAAGAAGAAATTAATAAATTAGTTAGAATAACACTTTTTGTAATTAGTAGTTTACTTGTACTTTTATTTACTATAGAGAAGGGACTCAATTACATAACAACTATTTTAACAAAAATTGTTCATAAAGAACCAACTATCGAATATATAGTTGCTAATAGCTTTAAAGAAACAACAGAAGTATTAATGCCTAACTACATATTCTCATTTATAGTTTTAGTAGCCGTATTAGTAGCTATTCCATTATGTTATAGAAACAAGCAAAAAAAGATTAGCAAAGTAACTATAACTCTTATAGATATTATATTTTTATTAGATGTTATTTCATTCATAGGAATTAAATCTACCCCTACATTTGGAGTAGGAAGTATTTTTATACTATTATATTCATTAATAATAACATTCTTAATATTTATGAAAGATAAACTAAAAATCAAATGATAGAAAAGACTTGTTCTTTTCTTTTTATATATTTTGTTATATAATATAAATATGAAAAAAATATTAATAATTATTACTTGTCTATGTTTGTTAACTGCATGTAAAACTAAAGGAAATGAAAGCGAGAAAACTTATAATTCCTATATAGAAGAGCTTAAAAATGTTGAAAAGGAAAAGGTAAATGAAAACTTAACAGTTAAATTTATAATTGAAAAACTAGATAACAATTATTTAAGTTATAATGTTCTTATAGATAAAAATGATTTAGTGATGAATGAGGTGGAGGCACTTTTAATCCATAATAAACAAAGTGTAAATAGTTTTCCAAGTATAGGTATATTTGACAAAAAAATAAGTTTGAACGAAAGTACGAAAAAAGGAATAAAACTAGGAGGTTACCTTGAGAGAGTAGAAAATGCAACGTTTAAACTACTTGTAAAATATAAAAATAAAGAAGGAAAAAACGAAAAGTATTATTATATTTACAAATTTCATCAAAACTTGACAAAATAAAGTTGTAAACTATAATTGGTGAAATATATGAAAGTTAAAGTATTCGATGAGTCACATGAAAGAGATTTAGAAAATAAAGTTAATAACTTTTTATTAACAATAAAAGATAAAGAAATAATAGATATTAAATTTTCAGTATCAGCTAGTGTATTTAGTAGTGAACAAATTTATTGCTTTAGCTGTATGATAGTATATTATGAATAGGAGTCTATATGAAAAAAAATAGTTTTGTAGAGGGAACATTTATTGCAACATTTGCAATTATTATTGTAAAAGTACTAGGTGCTTTATATGTTATTCCTTTTTATAGGATAATTGGAGAAAGCGGAGGCGCTCTTTATAGTTATGCATATAATGTTTATAACTTGTTTTTAAATATAAGTACTGCTGGTATTCCAATTGCAATAAGTAAAATTATAACTGAGTATAATACTCTTAATATGTATGAAGCAAAAGAAAGAACTTATAAGCTTGGAAGAAATATAATATTTATTATATCTTTAATAGCATTCTTTTTATTATTTGTTTTTTCTAAAGAATTTGCTTTATTAATACTTGGAGAAATAAAAGGTGGAAATACATTAGAAGATGTTAGCTTTGTAATAAAGTGTGTCTCATTCTGTTTACTTATAATACCATTTTTAAGTGTATCAAAAGGCTATTTGCAAGGGCACAAATACATAACCCCCTCTAGTATAAGTCAAGTAATCGAACAAGTAGTTAGAATTGCTGTTATATTAATGGGTTCTTATATAGTTATAAATGTTCTAAATAAAAGTGTAACTTTAGGAGTAGGAATATCAGTACTAGGTGCTTTTATAGGTGGACTTTCTGCTTATCTATATATAAAAATAAAGATAATAAAAAATAAAAAAGACTTCCCCATTAAAGAAGAAAAAGATAATGTTACAAATAAAGAAATATTTAAAAAGATTATTAAATATTCTATTCCATTAATAATAGTAAGCATAGCAACCGATATATATAGTTTAACAGATATGACCCTAGTTGTAAGAACTAGTTACAAACTAGGTTATACTGCAAAAGAATCAGAGTTAATTGCAAGTATAATTAGTACATGGGCACCTAAAATATGTATGATAATAAATGCAGTTGCAATAGGTATGGGTACAAGTTTAATTCCACATATGGTTACAAGTTATACTAAGAAAGATTTCGAAGGTTCTAACCAAAGATTTAATGAAGCCTTAAAGATAATAATAGTTAGTACTTTACCATTAGCAGTAGGACTAGCTTTCTTAAGTGAACCAGTATATACACTTTTTTATGGTAAGAGTACATATGGTACTTTAATACTTAGATACACTAGTATAAGTAGTTTCTTTGCAAGTATATATATAGTAATAAGTTTATCACTCCAAAGTTTAAATAAATTTAAAACAGTTTATATTAGTTCAATTATTGGTTTTCTAATAAATGCTTTATTAGATGTACCACTTATGTATTTATTTAGTTTAATAGGACTTGAAGCATTCTATGGCGCTATACTTGCAACTATACTTGGATATGTATTTAGTTATTTTTATAGTTTAACTAGTTTAAAAAAATCTATGAATTTTAGTTACAAAGAAGTTTTAAAAACCATAAAAGATGTATTATTTCCAATAGTTTGTATGCTTATTTCCTTAATAATACTTAATCTATTTATAAAACTTCCTAATAGTGGTTTAATCAAAATATGTTTAGTACTTATTCTTTACACAATTATAGGTGCTTCAGTATATTTAGGAATATCATATAAAACCGGATTACTTAATGATGTCTTTGGTAAAGAATATATAACAAGATTATTAAATAAATTACATTTAAGGAGGAAAAAATGCTAAAGTTAGAACATGTTACAAAATATTATGGTAACTTCTTAGCAGTAGATGATTTATCTTTTGAAGTAAAAGATGGAGAAATATTTGGATTACTTGGCGTTAATGGGGCAGGTAAAACAACTACTTTTAGAATGATTACCGGATTACTTGATAAAACAAGTGGAAGTATTACTTTTAATGGTAAAAAAATAGATTATTCTATTACTGATAAGTTAGGTTTTCTTACAGAAGAAAGAAGTCTACTTACTAAATTAACTGTTTTAGAACAGGCAAAATTTTATGGTGGATTAAAGGGGATGACTGATAAAGACATTGAGAAGAGACTAGACTATTTACTAGAAAAGTTAGAAATAACAGAATATAAGAATAAAAAGATAAAAGAGTTAAGTAAAGGAAACTCACAAAAAGTACAATTTATTATGAGTATAATTAATAGTCCAAAACTTCTTATATTAGATGAACCTTTTAGTGGATTAGATCCAATTAATATTGAACTATTTAAAAAATTAATACTTGAGTTAAAAAGTGAAGGAACAAGTATAATATTCTCTTCTCATAGAATGGAACATGTAGAGTATTTCTGTGAGAGTTTAGTAATTTTAGTAAAAGGTAAAACAGTTTTAAAAGGTAACTTAAAACAAATAAAGGAAGATTATCAAAAGAAGAATATTATGATAGAAGCAGATGCTGATATAAATGAGTTAAAAACTATCAAAGGTGTAGAAAAGGTAGATAAAATTGGTAATACTTTTGTAGTAAGTATAAGTGACAAGAGTTACATAGAAGATGTGTTTAATTATGTAAAGAAACTAAAAAATGTTACAAAGTTTGTAGTAGAAGAACCCACACTTAATGAAATATTTATTGATAAAGTAGGAGGTACTTATGAGAAGTAAACTATCTCTTTTAGTAAAAGATGGACTAAATAAAAAAATAAATACTAAATGGTTTAAAGTTGTAAATATAATTTTATTACTATTAATAGTTGCTTTATTAAATATAGATGGTATTATTAAATTGTTTGGTGGGGATTTTAACGAAAAAACTACTATTTATGTTTATGATAAAACTGAAAAATATTATGATGCTTTAAAAACAGTATATAATACTGCTAAAGTAAATCTTACTGGCACAAGTGCGGAAATAGCAAAAGGAGAAGGTAACTACAAGGATGAAGTAGATAAAATTAAAGAGAATAAAGGAAGTAATATAGTTGTTCTTATAAACGATTTACATAATGTAGAAATTATATCTTTTGATTATATTGATGCTTTAACTATACAACTATTAAATGCAAGCCTAGAGCAAGTTAAAACAAACATAGCTCTAAATGAGAGTAGTATTTCTCCAGAAGAACTTGCTAAAATATATGAACCAGTAAATATTGAAAGAACGTATTTAAATGAAGATCTAGATGAGAACTATGAACTTATTAATACCATAGGAAATTTAGCAATTCCTGTCTTTATAATGCCTTTCTTCTTTCTTATTATTATGGTAACACAAATGATCGGGGCAGAGATAAACGAGGAAAAGACAAGCAAAAGTATGGAAATAATTGTAACTAGTGTAAGTCCTAAAATTCATTTCTTATCTAAAATGATAACATCTAATTTATACGCGATTATCCAGGCTTTATTATTTATAGTTTATTTTGGCTTAGGTGCTCTCGTTAGAACACTAGTAACTGGCACTTCCTTTACAGGAAGTTTAGGAGAAAGTACAACTAAGCTATTAAATACTTTTGTAGAAAGTGGAATGCTTAATAACATATTAAAATGTTTACCATTTATCATTATAATGATACTACTTAGTTTCTTTGCATATTCACTACTTGCTGGAATACTTGCATCTATGACAACAAGTCAGGAAGACTTTCAACAATTACAAACACCAATGATGATGCTTATAATGGCTGGCTACTTCTTAGCAATAATGGCAAGTACATATGAAAAAAGTACATTTATAATTGTTGTTAGTATGATTCCTTTCATATCTTGTATATTAAGTCCTGTATTATTATTCCTTGGACAAATAACAGTAATCAATGTTATAATATCAGTAGCTTTATTACTTTTAGTAATATACTTACTTCTAAAGTATGGCTTAAGAATTTATAAAGCAGGAATACTAAATTATAGTTCAAGTAATTTATGGAAGAAAATGCTAGAAAGTATAAAAGTAAAAGATTAAAATTTAGTCTTTTCTGTTAGCGTGGTGGAATGGTAGACACGCACGCTTGAGGGGCGTGTGAACATAGTTCGTGAGAGTTCAAGTCTCTTCGCTAACACCAATTTAAAAAAATTACTAACAGAAATGTTAGTTTTTGTATTTTAAGAAAACAAAGTATTGAGTTAGATATAATTACACTAAATATAAATGGCATTATAAAGTATAGTGAAGTATTAAAAAACACTAGTAATAAACTAGCGTTTTTTTGTTTTTTACAAAAAAAATCCATGTTTTTTCCCTTTAGTTTTTGTCAAAACATAAGGTTTATTATTTTCATCATCAGGTTTTACTAAGGAAATATTTGTATACTCTCCGGCAAAAATTCTAAATAAAGCACTGCTGATACAATCATCAAATACAGTTTTTAAACTTCTAGCACCACTTTGTTTTGATATGGCTAGTTCAGCTATATATTCTATAAATTCATCACTGAAATCAAAATTTACTCCTAACATATCAAATAGTTTTTTGTATGTATTTAATGGACTAAACTCTGACTCTTTTAGTATTTTTATTATATCTTTTTTTGATAAAGTGTTCATAGGAATTATTTTTGAAAATCTTCCAATTAATTCTCGCATAATTCCATATTTCATAAAATCATCAGATGTAAGTTTCTTATAATCATCATCTTTAGCAATTCCAGTAAAAGCACCTAATCCTACAATTGTTAATTTTGATGTATCAAACTTTTTATCATCAAAATAAAATAATGATCCATCAAGTAACTTTAATAATGATCTTTGAACTCCTAATCTGGAAACATGTGACTCACTGTCTCCTGATTTTTCAGCAAGTTTGTCAAATTCATCAATAACCAATATTCCTTTTTCAGCAAGCTCTATATCATTATCTGCAGCAAGACATAAATCTTCAAGCATATCAGTTATTTTTCTGCCTTGATAACCAGTTTCAGAAAGAGCGGTTGCATCTTCAATAACTATAGGAACACCATAAAGTTTAGATATTCTCTTTAAAATTTCGGTTTTTCCAGTTCCGGTAGATCCACAAATTAAAATATTTTCTTTTAATTTTGCAATTAAGTCTATATCTAAATCAGAATTAACAACTTTTTGATTTTTAAATAATGAGGTTAATATTTGCATTATTTGTTCATCTTGAGAAATAATTGTCTTCTTTATTGATAAATACATAGATGAAATATCACTAGTTTTTTTAAATTCTTCCTCATCAAAATCTGACTTATTTTTATTATTCTTTTCTATATATGATATTAAATCTCCGTTTAATAATTTAGTTAGTCCTGTACCATTACTTCTTAAATAATATTTTCCAGTTGATTGAATTTGTTTTTTTCGAATTTTAGTAAAATCTACATTATTATCATTATTTTTTATAGCGCGTTCGATATCATCACTATAAAAAACATATTCTCCTTCGTTACCATCTTTGTTGATCATGCTTGCATATCCTCCAGCATTATTTCCACTTATTATGTTGCATATATAATTTTGCTGTGTATTTGTAAAACATATAGCAGTAGCATAGTCAACAAATTCAAAAATTTCATATTTTTTATTTTGGTAATTTATATATTTCTTTTTAAATAAATATCCTACTTTTAATTGTGACATAATTATTCCCCCTGAACACAAAAACTATTATATCATACTTTTCTAGCTTTTTTAATAAAACTATATCAATATTTTTTTCTTACTAAAGAATTAGTTTCAAACTTATTTTTAGCTATTAAAATTTTAGAAACAATGTTAAATTTATTTATTATTTCGTTTTGATTGTTACAAGCAAGTTCTATTAATTTTCCCTTAAAATCTAATGTTTGTTTTCTATTAGTAAATATTGTCTTTGTATAAGAACTTTCCTTATATTTTCTTACTTTCCAATCTTTTTTATTATATATAATTATTATTGGTTTTACTCCTGTACTTTTATTAACTCTTGTACATTTAGTAATTACAATAAAGTTAAATTCTCTTACTTTAGGATTTGGATGAAATAATAATTTGTCAAATTCAAAATTTCCTATATTGGTCATAGCAATTGGAAAATCAACAAAATTATTATAAACTTGCATGTTATAACTAATTTCTTTTTCTTCATTATTCATAATATTTTTCCTTTCAATATAATATTTTATCATAAAATCAGTTGTTTTCAAGATTTTCTAATGTTATAATAAATAGCAACTTGAAAGGAGTAACTTTTATGAGACTTCAAATAGGTAAATTCTTAGTAAAAAATATTGATGAATTAGATAGTATTCCAGCTAACCAAGATGGATTAAAAAAGATAATTGATTTAATGTATATGGGACAAATAGAGTATGAAGGGAATGCAATTCCTATTTCTAGAATGTTTATGGAATATTATAAAGAAGATTATTTCTTCTATCCAACACAAATATTTAATAAAGATGGTAAACAAATGTATATATTTGCTAATAGTATTTTAGTTAATGAAAAACTAAAAAATAATCCTAATTTTATATCTAATTTTGCAAATAATAATATTAAATATAATTTTTCTTTATGGGAATATATAAATAAATATTCAAAAGATTGTACTTATGATTTTTGGTGGAATATTGAAACTGATTATTTAATTATATTTGGAGAAGAAAAAAAGGGATTAATAAATTATTTTATAAATGAATGTTTAAATCGTGATGGTGGTAAGGAAGAAATTAAAAGGAAATTACTAACAGTGGGTTATAAAATTTGATTTTTATAACTCTTTTTTTGATATTATTTCAATAAGTTTTTTAGTGCTAAAATTAGGCATATGATTTTTTGATAAAGCAAGTGATATATATCTGTTAGGTATTTTTTCTTTTAATTTTAATTCAAATAATTCTTTATTATTAAGTTTATCTTTAATAAATTCCTTAGTAGTATAACCTATGCCAAAACCAATTTTAGTAAATTCAGCAACAAGTGAATAACTTGATAACTGAATAGTTGGCTTAAGTATAACTTTATTTTCTTTTGCAACTCTATCTAAAAATTCCCTAGTAGTTGAGCCTTTAGCTTCTAAAACTAAAGGATAATTATTTAAATCTTTAAAAGATATTTCTTTGTTAACTAAATCTTTATATTTTTTACCAACTATAAAACAATCATTTGTTTTTTTACATTTAATATAGTTAATACTTTTATCATAATTATCATCAGTATTTAATACCACTATATCTATTAATCCGTTTTTTAATTTTAATATTAAATCCGAAGTTAACTTAGTTGTTATTTGTATATCTATTTTAGGATATAATGAATGAAATTCTTCTAAATATGGAAGTAAGAATTCTTTTGTTAATGTTGAACTTATACCAATTTTTATACACCCAGTTTCTAAATTAATTAAATCTGTAAATTTATTTTCAGCATTACTAATATATTCAATCGCTTGTTTTATGTAATTATAAAACTCTTTTCCTTCTTCTGTAAGAATGACACCTCTTTTAGTTCTAATAAATAATTGTCCTCCAAGTAGACTTTCCAGATTTTTAATTGATTTACTAATTGCAGGCTGTGATATATTTAATTCTTCACTTGCCTTGCTAATATTTGAGTAATTTGCTACTACATAAAATATTCTATATAATTCAAAGTCAATATTCATAATAACCTCCAGTTATGATAAAGATAACAAATATGTATTTTAATTATACTAAATAATAATATATAATACAAGTAGATGGGAGAAAATAAAATGGAAGAATTAGAGTGCGAGTTAATGGAGAAAACGCTAGACAAAATATATTTAAATAATGTGCTTAATCCATATAATAAAAGCAAAAAAATAATTGATTTACATACTCATACTAAATATTCAGGCGGAGAATTATCTCCGTATGAATTAGTGAGATTAGGAGTAGACAAAAAAATAGGAGTGCTTGCTATAACAGATAATGATACTATAGATGGACTTAAAAACTTGAATAGAAATGAAAGGATAATAGTGGATACTGGAATAAAAATAATTAATGGTATTCAA
Organism: uncultured Bacilli bacterium; assembly: GCA_934086775.1. GTDB lineage: Bacteria > Bacillota_I > Bacilli_A > RF39 > UBA660 > CAG-628. The sequence continues at coordinate 12,382 of CAKOIJ010000027.1, forward strand.
TTATCAGCAAAGTTACAAAGTAAGGAATTACATATTTTAGGTTATAAAATAGATATAAATAATCAATTATTAAATAAAAAATTAGAAGAAATAAAAGATAATAATATAAATTCAGTTTTAACCTTACTAGAGCAAATAAAAAAAGATTATGATATTAAATTTAATTATGAAGATTTAAGAAAATTATTTATTACAAATCATAACGTAAGTTCTTTAGACATGGCTAAACTTTGCGTTAAAAATAACTATGCATATTCTATAGAAGAAGCTTATAATAGATATTTAAATGAAGCTAAAAAGAAAACTATTCAAGATAGAAAAAAACTACAATATGAAGAGTGCATAGAATTAATTAATCAAAGTGGTGGAATTCCTGTTTTAGCTCATCCAAAGTCACTTAGATTAACTAATAAAGAATTTCTAATAGTACTAAAAGAAATGATTAAATATGGTTTAAAAGGAATAGAAGTATATCATCCTAGCCATTCTAAAGAAGATATTAAATATTACCTTGACATAGCACTCAAATATAACTTATTAATAAGTGGTGGTAGTGATTTTTATGGAGGAAGTATAAAACCTGATGTTCAATTAGGAAATAATAATATTAAAAAACTTACATTATTAGATAAATTTGACAAAATTTTATAAATACTTTATAATAACTTTACTTTTTAAAGGAGAACAAGTATGCAAAATGAAATATCAAAAAGAAGAGTAGATAAATATAACAAAAAGAAGTTGGAATTAGAACGATTAAAATATGAATTGTTTGGAATAGTTCCTAAAAATGAAAGAGGAAATAAACGTATATTAAAAAAGAAATAGCAAACACAAATTTGCTATTTTCTTAATTTACAATAGTATATGGATCTGCTTTTGTTCCAGAACCTTTTACAATTACATCACTTGATAAGGCCATGACTGGGCTTGAAGCCAAATCATCATTTACGCCGCCGTAGCGGCTGTGGTAGTGAACAAACCCACCGGCGATGACAAAGAAAGAATAATACTGATCAGAGGCAGAAGGACTTAGTAACCATTGGTATTGGTTTTCTCCCTGGAATAACCAGTTATTATCATGACATGCTGCTGTTCCATCATAATTATATGGTTTAACAGTTCTTGCACAGTCACTTGCAAGTACAGCGTATCCATAATCACTTGGATATATTAATCCCACACTTCCTATAAATGAAACAGAATTATTATAACTATTTGCTGCTGTTTTTCCTGGTGTTGTTCCTCTTTCTGCTGTATACCATCCTGATGATGTAAGTATTTCAAACGAATCGCTTGTACTCAAATACATCTTAAAGTTTACTGTATGATTATAATTGGTTAGATTATATGTGCTTGATAATGTATTATACATTGTTGTGTTAGGAAAATGATTATTACCACTTGTATCGTAAGCCATGGTTGGATAGTTATTTTGTTCATAATGTCTTCTTACTCTTATTACTTCTTCTCCATTTGCTCCATCATTAAATACTCCAATTATTCTCCATAGTTCTTTTTCATTTGTACTTTTATTAGTCATGTATATATAGTTACTTGGATCAGTTCCTTCATATCTATATCCATTTTCATTATATACTCCATTTGTATGACTAGTTGCATATGATTTTATTAATGTTGCTA
>CAKOIJ010000028.1 GCA_934086775.1 uncultured Bacilli bacterium
CCTTTTTTATTTATGATAACAAAAAATGTAGACTGTGTCTTTTTTAGACTGTCTACATTTATTTTATCACTTCAATTTGTGCTTTTTTAAAATTAACAAAAAAGTGATAAATTTGCATTTATAAAAAAAGTGTGCTATAATAAGTACACTTTTTATTTAAGGGGGAAAAGTATGGAATCATTTGATGGTAAATTAAAAAACGACTATATTGATGTTTTAAAAGTCAATGGTTTTTCAGATAAGGATATTAATAAAATAGAAAGACTTTTGTATAAATATAAAGATGTATTAACTGATTTTAGAGACTTAGTTGGTGACAGTCTTTTACCGGATAAATTTTATTTTTTTAATAATATGAAATATTTTGCGTATTTGTTTAGCAGTGATATTGATAAAACTGTAACAAAAGAATACTTGAATTTTAATAAATTTATTTATTATTTAGTCAAACTTATAGGGCCTAGTTTTTTATTATCTAAACAAGTAATTGAAAATAGAAATATTTTAAAAGGTATAAATGTTAAAGATAATGGTATTAATCTTCCAAAAGAACCGGTAATGTGGACACCTAATCATCACTTCAAAGATGATGTTTTATGTTCAATGTTAAAAACTCAAAGACCCAGTTGTATGGCTTTTGCTAGTATTCCTCATTTTTTTAACTCATTTGATGGAATACTTGCTTATTCACTTGGAGTTATACTGATAAATAGAAAAAGTGAGGAAAGTAGAAGTACATGCTTACCAAAAATGAAAAAAGTAGTTGAACTTGGTTCAGATCTAATAGTTTGGCCTGAGGGTGTTTGGCATAAAAATCCAAACGATTTAATTTTACATTTGTGGCCAGGTATATATAGGTGTTCAATTGAAACAGGAATAAAGGCGGTACCGATGATACATTATGTGAGAGATACTACTCAAAGGGAAAAGAAAAATAAAAATTTAATTCATACTGTAATTGATGAACCGGTTGACTTTAATACCATGCATGGGATGGGAGAACGAGCTTGCTTAGAATACTATAGAGATATAATGTGTACATGGTATTACTTAATGATGGAAAAATATGGACAAAGTACTAGAGAGGAAGAACTTAAGGGATATGATAATTCTGTTGAGGCATGGGAAGAACATTTAAATAATCTTCTTAATAATGCAGCAAGGTATGATAAAAGCATTGAGACAACAGCAAGTTATCGTATGAATGATTATGTCACTCCGCTAGATGTTTATGAAAATATTGCTTCACTTGATGTAACCAAAAGTAATGCTTTAGAAGTGGCAAATGCCAGAAAATTAATAAAAGAATATAAAATTAATGATTTTCAAAGTAGATTTTAAAAGAGATAATTTTCTCTTTTTTTATTATTTGTGGTATGTTATAATTATAATTGGAAGTGATAGATAATGGCAGGAATTTTATTACCGATATGTGCAACATTTTTTTCGTTATTATTAACAATAATATATTTTTCTAAAAAGAGAATTGATTTAGTTGAGAATAAAATTTATTCATTTATGATACCAATAGTTTTAATAGATAGTGTTTTAGTTTCTTTAGTACAGGGAATAGGTTTAAACGGAATAAATTCTATAAGCAATATATTTATTTCTTTAATAAATAAAATTGACTTTATGCTTTTAGTAGTTTATTCTAATTGTATATTATTTTATATTATACTTATAACTTATCCAAAGGTGAAAAACAAATTTAAGTTTTTATTATCAGCCTTTTCTGTTTTAGATATTTTAGTCTTTATTTTCATAGCACTTGGAAAAGTAATTATTATTAGTAAAGGACATAACAACAGTGTAGAAGGTTCTTCATTGATGACCACTCTTATAGTTTGTGGAATATATATATTTAGTTCAATAGTTATTTCTATCATTAATATTAAAAAAATTGATAAAAGATATATACCTGTTTTTGCAAGTATCGGGATAGCTCTTTTCTTAATTCCGATGTTTAAAATTAATCCATACTTAATAGTTGTGTCTATCACTCTGACTTTTATAAATTACATTATGTTCTTCACAATAGAAAATCCAGATGTTAAAATGGTAAAAGAACTAGAAATAGCTAAAGATGCAGCAGTAAAAGCAAATAAAGCTAAAAGTGAATTTTTAAGTAGTATGTCACATGAACTTAGAACACCACTTAATGCAATAGTATGTTTTAGTGAATTATTAGAAACTAAAGAAGGACTAGATAAAGAAAGTAAAGATTTTGCTAAAGATATAGTAAATGCTAGTCATAATTTATTAGAGTTAGTAAATGGGGTACTTGATATAAGTAAAATAGAAGCAGGTAAAATGGAAGTAATAAATAAAGAGTATAATGCTAAAGAGTTATTTAATTCACTAAGTACAATGGTTATTCCTAGAATAGGAGATAAAAAGATAGAATTTAAAACACGTTTAGCAGAAGATTTACCTTGTGTACTTAATGGAGATACTGGTAAAATAAAACAAATAATACTTAATTTACTTACAAATGCAGTTAAATATACTGACTATGGATGTATAGATTATGATATAGAATGTTTAAATGATTTTAAAAATAATAGAACAAAGTTAATAGTAAGTGTTAGGGATACAGGAAGGGGAATAAAAGAAGAAGATATAAATAGATTATTTCAGAAATTTGAAAGAATTGATGAAGATAGGAATACTACAATAGAAGGAACTGGACTAGGACTTGCAATAACACAAAGTTTAGCTGATCTTATGGGTGGAAAAATTAAAGTAACTTCTAGATATGGATATGGTTCTACATTTACATTTGTATTTGAACAAGATGTAGTATCATTTAATGAAGTAGAAGAAAAGAAAGAGGAAGAAATTATAGAAGAGAAGGTAGACTTTAGTAATAAAAGTATACTAGTAGTAGATGATTCTAAACTTAACTTAAAGGTAGCAGAGAATGTTTTAAAGGGATATAATGTAAACATCTTTACATGTATAAGTGCAAAAGAATGTTTAGATTACTTAAGTATAGGTAAATATGATATAATATTAATGGATATAATGATGCCTGTTATGAATGGAGTAGAGGCCTTAAAAGAAATAAAAAAACTAGGAGTAGAAACTCCTGTAATAGCTTTAACTGCAGATGCAATAGATGGACAAGAGGATAAATATTTAAAAGAAGGTTTTGATGGTTATTTATCTAAACCAATTGATAAAAATGAATTAAAAAAGGTATTAAATAAGTATTTGAAAGGAGAATAAAATGAATAACGAATATTTAAAAAACGCTGGAATTAATGTAGATGAAGTAATGAATTTTTGGGGAGATATTGAAGCTTATAAAGATAACTTACTAGAATTTTTAACCACTGTAGATACAAAAATAAAAGAACTAGAAAGTTATAAAAATAATACTGAAATAAGTAGTTATACCATGCTTGCCCATAGTTTAAAGAGTGAAACAAGATATTTAGGTTTAAATAAGCTTTCTGATATATTTTATACTCATGAACTTAAAGGAAAGGAAAATAATGTTGATTATATAAAAGGTAACTTTACTGAAATAGAGAATGCAGTGAATAAAGTTAAAAGTGATTTAAAAGATTTTTTAAATAGTACTACTATTAAGAAGAGTTTGTTAGTAGTAGATGACTCTAATATAATAATTAATTATATAGAAAACTTAGTAAAAAGTGATTACAATGTAATAAGAGCTAATAATGGAATAGAGGCTGTAAATAAAATAAATGAAAATATATATGCACTTTTACTTGATATAAATATGCCTAAAAGTACTGGTATAGATGTTTTAAAATATATGAATGATAATGATTTAATAGATAAGATACCAGTAGTAATTATAACTGGTAATGATACAAGTAATCAAATAAAAGAATTAATTGGTTATAATGTTTTAGATGTACTTAATAAACCATTTACACCTGATAATATAAAAAGAGTATTAACTTTAATAGAGAATTTTCATAATAATTAGAAAATTCTTTTTTTGTAAATTAAAAGTAAAATAATTGTTAAACTATTTAACTCTTTATATGAGTGTGATAAACTTTTAATAGGTGAATAGATATGGAAAAGAAAAAAACAAAAAAAGAAATAGTGAGGATGCTTTTAAATCAAAATTTAGAAACAGAGGATGAAAATGAATTACTAGATATGTTAGTAGATAATCCTATTGCAATTGATGTAGATAAAGTAGCTAAAGATACAGAAAAAAGAGGAGATAAAATAGCAGATAAAATAACCAATATAGCAGGTAGTTGGGGTTTTATATTGGGATTTAGTTTGTTTCTTATAGTATGGATATTACTTAATTTGTTTGTATTTAAAGATTTAGATCCTTATCCTTTTATACTTCTTAATTTATTATTATCATGTATTGCTGCTCTTCAAGCACCAATAATAATGATGAGTCAAAATAGAAGTGCTAAAAAAGATAGTATGAGAAGTTTGAATGACTATAAAACTGATTTAAAAAGTGAATTAATATTAGAAGAACTTCATGATAAGATGGACAAAATATTAATAAATCAAAATAAAATATTAAAAGAAATTGAAAATGAAAAAGTAAAGTAATTATAATATTAAATGTATATTTAGTATCGTTGAGTTATTGTATATATACATAAGGAAAGTTTAATAGTTCTTGAGTTTTTCTTTTGCATATATTATAATTAAATGGAAAGATATGAATAAGAAAGGATATTTTTCGTATCTAGCGCCAGAACCTTAAATGGTTGACGAGGATGGTAGTTATCGATAATTCGGCGGATGCTATCACGGATAAGTAATCGTTAGAAGTATTACAAAAAATAAAATCAAGATTATAACAAAAAATACTTCATACTAATTTTTTTAGTATGGAGGAATTTTTATGTGTGGTATCATTGGATACATAGGAAAAAAACATAATGGTGTAGATGTAATTATTGATGGTCTTAAACACTTAGAATACAGGGGATATGATAGTAGTGGAATAGCTTTTATTGAGGATAATAAGGTAGTGATAAAAAAAGAAGTTGGTAGAATAACTAACTTAGAAAAGCTACTTGATAATAATAAAACAATGGTAGGTATAGGGCATACAAGATGGGCAACTCATGGTAAACCAACAAAAACAAATGCACATCCACATAAACAAGGGGTAATAACTTTAGTACATAATGGAATAATTGAAAACTTTATGGATATAAAAGAAGAACTAATAAAAAATGGTTATACATTTAATAGTGACACTGATACAGAAGTTGCAAGTGCTTATATAGATTATTTATATAAGGAAAATCATGATATGATAAAAGCTTTATCTTTAGCAAGCAAAAAGTTTATAGGTAGCTATGCTTTTGGCATTATTAACGAAGATGAAAAGGATAAACTATATGCATTAAGAAAAGATAGTCCTTTAATAATAGGAATAGGAGAAAATGAAAACTTTATAGCTAGTGATGTACCGTCTATTTTAAAATATACTAATAAATATATAGATATAGATAATGATGAAGTAATAAAGCTTACAGAAAATAATATTGAAGTTTATAACTTGGAATGTAAGAAAATAGATAAGCAAATTAATGAATTTGAGGGAGATTCTAGTTTAGTTGAAAAAAATGGTTATGAGACATATATGCTTAAAGAAATACATGAAGAAGCAGAGGTAATTAAAAAGACTAGTGAAGAAAATATAGATTTTGATTTAACTAAATATGATGAAATAGATATTGTTGCATGTGGAAGTGCTTATCACGCAGGTTTAATAGGAAAATATATGATAGAAAAACTTGTTAATAAAAAAGTTAATGTTTCAATTGCAAGTGAATATCAATATGATAAACATTTTTATAAGGGAAAGACGCTTTTAATAGCAATAAGTCAAAGTGGAGAAACAGCAGATACTAAAAAATGTGTTACTATTGCAAATGAAAGTGGTATAGACTCACTGGCTATAGTTAATGTAAAAGGTAGTAGTATTGCAAGAATAAGTAAACATGTAATTTATACATTAGCAGGTCCAGAAATTGCAGTTGCAACTACAAAAGCTTATTTAGCACAGATAACTACTTTAATTCTTTTAGCTATTAATAATAGTGGTAAAGAAATAAATAGAGAAGAGTTACAAAAATTACCTTATTATATAGAAAATTTAACAAGTAAAGACTATTTAACTCTTGCTAAAGAACTATATCAAAAAGAAGATATTTATTTTATAGGAAGAGGAATAGATTATGCTCTTTGTATGGAAGGATCTTTAAAATTAAAAGAAATAAGTTATATACATAGTGAAGCATATGCAGCAGGAGAGTTAAAACATGGAACTATTTCATTAATAAATGAAGGAACACCTGTAATAGTAGTAGCAACAAACGATTTATATTTGAAAACAATAAGTAATGCTAAAGAAGTTAAAGCAAGAGGGGCAAGGGTAATATTATTAACTAATAAAGAAGTAATAAATGATGGAGTTTATGATGAAATAATAATAATTCCAAATGTAAAAGAAGAATTAATTCCAATTTTAGCAATTATTCCATTACAACTATTAGCATATGAAACAGCTAAATTAAGGGGAAATGATATAGATAAACCTAAGAATTTAGCTAAAAGTGTTACTGTGGAGTAGTTAATAATTTATTTGTGTTATTTAAAGTCTCTAATATATAGAGACTTTTTCTAATTAATTTTAAAAATTGATGTAATTTTAAGAAAAACTATAGTATAATGTTATTTAAGAAGGTGGTTTACATGTTTAAAACTATTATTATTTTTGTAGGCTTTCTAACATTTTGTTATATTAATAGAGATAAAGCTTTAAAAGATTATAAAGAAAAACCAAAGGATGATAAACCTAAAAAAGAAAATCATTCTCCATATTCAGAAGAAGAAATGGACAAATGGTTTTTAAGGGAGTGGCAGAAAGACCTTGTAAGACAAGGAAGATTTGCACCCTGGAGTTTTAAAAAGAAATCAACTAGACATGAACCACTAAGTGATGGACAATATCATAAAGATGATGATGTGGGAAAGATAGAGGAGGATTACTGAAAAAGATTGCATTGTATAATAAAAAGAAAATGTAAAATTAGAATTGGTAAACTAAAAAGGATAAGCAGAACTTATCCTTTATTCAATTTTTAAAATATTTAAGTATGATATAGTATCTTCTCCAGGGGTTAAAGTAATATTCGTACTTGAAGTAACTGCCATATCTATTTTATCATTAATATTTAAACTCACTATTATAGAGCCATTAAATGAAACATATTCCGCAGTTGAAACTTGTTTAGTAATTTTACTACCATTAATAGTTTGATTTTCTTTTCTTAATTCTAAGGATAGGTCAGCATTATTAGTGGTTTGACCACTAAAATAATAATCTATTTTATACATACCTTGTTTATTTATTTTAATAGTATTTGTAAATGATGTATCTACTTCTTTAGAGGCTGATATGTTTCCTAATTCCACTTGATTTGGAGTATTTGCTGTTAATGTATAGGAATTACCATTATTTTCATAAAGAGAAGCATATGCTTCTAAAATTGCACTACCGGTATCTCCCTTACTACCAGGAGGACCAGCAGGTCCAGTATTACCTCTTGGTATTAAAAATGTTAGATTATGAGTATTATCGGAAAAGTCATCTGTAACACTAGCATTTAGCCCCGGATTAATAGTTCTAGTTTCAGATATATTTACTTTTTCTCCTATACCATCATTTCCCTTATCTCCTTTAGGTATTGAAAATGTTAAATTATGTGTATTATTAGTAAAATTATCTGTAACACTAGCATTAGAACCTGGATCAATAGTTCTAGTTTCTACTACCGTTATTTTTTCACTTTCTCCAGTATCACCCTTAGGGCCCATATCCCCTTTAGGTCCAACATCACCATCAGCACCATCAAAGCCTTGAGGAATGTAGAAATCTAAAGTGTGAATATTATTAACATAGTTATCTACAACTCTTGCTCTTGCATTAGCATCTAATGTTTCTGTTTTACCAATTGTTATTTTATCCCCATCTTTACCTCTTGGAATAGCAAATTCTAAAATAGCATTCTCTTTAGTACCCACATTTTTAACACTTGCATCTTGAAAAGGATAAAGAGTAGTAGTTTTACCTACTTCTATAGTAGAAGAACCATCTTCTCCTTTTGGTCCTCTTATATAGCAATATTTATATTGTTGACATGTACACTTTTTATTCATAAAGCCTCCTTAAGTTGTTTCTTCTAGAAATAAATCCCCATCTGCTATAGGAATAGTAGCATAATTTATATCACTTATACTGAACTTTTTAAGAGGTGCCTCAGGATTAGCAATTTCTATTATTTCTTCGTTTTTCTTAAGTTCTATATTTTTTAATTCTTCACTAAATGTATGTTTTCCATCACTGCTTATTTGTTTATAGTATACTTTTAAACTATTATTTTCTGAAAATGGTACATTATTAAAAATAGCATATCCATCTTGATTTGTTTCTACTTCTATACCTATATTATTTCCTGTGTAGTCTGTTCTTATAAATTTAGCACCAATAATATTAACTCCAGTACTAGGATCTCCAGTATCAGTAACATGTAATTTTAAAATTCCTGAAGCAGATATAGTAAAAACATAGGTTTCGATGTTATCTACTATTTCTATACTTTTAGGTGACAGAGAACTGTTATCATATCCTGGAATATCTGCAGTTGCATTATACTTTCCATTAACGATTTCTGTACTACCAAGTCCATTGGTTATTGGTATCTTATGTTTTATTGCCATAAAGTAATTTCTCCTTCCTTTATATTAACTTTATTATAGTTAGAATCATATACAATTATATTTTTGATATTTCCTTTTTTATTTTCAATTTTATTATCTAAACAGATAGAATAATTATATCCTCTTATAGCATATATTGGTATATTAATTATTCTTCCTTTAGAATGTATTTCTAACTTATATGTATTTTTATTATATATAGGTAACTTTATTTTTTCTAAATTATTTATTTTTTTAATACAAACTATTTTATTACATTTATTTTTTAAATAAAGAGTAGTTCCATTTATTAAGCAGTTGGATTTTAAATTTATATTAATGAAATCTTTGTTCATAAATCACCTCAATATATTATAATATATTCTATTTAATTATCATTGAAAAGGTTAAATCACTATTGACCAAATATATTTAGTATAATATTCTTCGTTTAGGTTATTGTTATTTATTTTAAGTAGTAAACCTTTATCTTTTTCATAATTAATTTCTTTGATAGATATTTCATCTATATTCTTGATATTTTGATAAATACTAGTTGGTTGTGTACTTATTTGTAGTATTTCATTATTATTTTTAAATATTAAAGAATCAATTAATACCTTATTATTATCACTCATTAAAGGATTTATATAATTAATAAATAATTCATAGTTAGTAGCGTTATTTCTACTATCAATAATAATAATATTACTAGGTTTTATTTTATTATATATATTATTTTCACTAGGTAATGAAATATCAAAATTTGTTATTTTAGTACTTTCTAAAAGAGTAACTTCTCCATTAAATGGAGTAATTATTTCTCTATCTAAATACATGTAGCTGGTAGGTTCAGCTGATGTAATTTTAATTACTGTATTATCTTGAATATTATTTTCAAGTAAATATTCGAATAATCCATTTTCATCAGATTTAACTATTTCATTAGTACCATCAAAAGATATGGATACATCTGCGTGACGTGTAGTGTGACCAGAGATTTTAGTGGAATTACTATTTATAGGATGAATATTTATTTTGGGTTGACCTATAGAAAACTGTTTTTTATTTTGAAAGGAAAAATTATCTAAAGAAGGTAATGTGTTTTTTTCCTCATTAGTATAATTACTATATATAACATTAGTAGTATTCTTATCAAATGTTCCTTTTACTATAGATAAAGTATCTTTTTTATACCATGAGTAGAGTGGTAAATCTTCAATTCCACCAGCTACTAAAAGGTCTTTACTATCTTTCCACATATTTATTCTATTAAATGAAAACTCAAAATTTACAGGATTATTTGTATAAAGTACATTAGAATTTTTAGTATAAAGAACTATGTTTCTAGGATTATTAAACTTAATATTTTGATTATTTCCTTTAAAATAAATATTATAATTATCAATAGGAGTATTTTCGTAACTATTAATTACTAATAAACTTGCTCCTTCATTTACTGTTAAATTTCCATATATATTCCACATAGGTACTCTTTGATGGGAATTTTCTATAAAATTTAATTTAGAAAAATCATCTATTAAAACATCTTGACATCCATTACCAATTGTCTGTGCGAAACCATTGCCTGTTATTAGATTTAGTTCGCTACATCTAGATATTTTAAAATCTAGTCTAGGAGTGCCATTAAAGAATGCATTTTTACTTGTTATATTAACTCTGCTATTTGATAGAATTTTAAAATATGCATTAGTTGTGTGTAAATATATAAATGGAGTATTATTACTATCAATGTCACTGTTACCGCCAATTAGTATGTTATTGCATTCACATACTTTATCAGATGTAATGTTGTTAGTATCTTCAATTTTAATGTAACTGTCAATTATTTTTGTGATTCCATATTGATTGTATAAGAGTTTAACACCATTAAATCTAGTGTTGCTAAATACTATTTTAGAATTTAAATCATCGTTTATATAAATAAAGCCTGCTTTATTTGAAGAGGTTATTTTTATATTTTTAAATACTATAGTACTATTAATTGATGTACTTATAGTAGAATCAATTAAATTATTAGTAATAGTATGAGTATTAGTATTATAAGTTCCATCAATTATAATTTTAGATTTATCTCCTATGATAAAAGATTCTTCTATAGTTATATCATTATCTAGATAAATGTATGTATAAGTATTATTTTCTGTTAAAATAGTTTTAAATTCTTTAAAATTTGAAACAACAATTGTTTTATTATTTATAATATTCATAGAACCTCCTTAATGTATTTTTACTACGTTTAACATAGCATTAGTGCTTCCATTAAATGAAACATTAACTGTATTAGAAGACCTTAAATTTAGAGTTAGAATATCATCTTTGTTTAAAGATATAATTGTACTACCGTTTATTGTATTAATAAAGTTAGCATCAAATTCATTTGTAACATTCGTTGCTGGTTGTAGGATGTCATTTGCTCTTACTGAGATAGTAATAGCAGTATCATCACTAGTACTAGCACTAAAAGTGAAATTAACAAGGTATACACCAGTTTCTTTAACTTTGATAGATGAATTACCTTCATACTCAGTTAAAAAGGCTGGGCCTTGTTCTTCAATTGTGAGGACTATATCTGTTGCTGCTGGTAAATTAAATTGCTTTTCTGTTAAAGAATATCTCATTCCATAGGCATTAATCATAGAAGTACCCGCATCACCTTTGTCACCTTTTGGTATGAAAAATACTAAATTATGTACCCAGTTTTCATAAGTGTCAATAACGTGAGCTTCTTCACCGGCGTTTAATGTTTCTATACCTTCAATATTTATATGCTCGGTTCTTCCTATTTCACCAGGTAAACCTCTTGGTCCTATTTCACCCTGGTCACCTTTGTCACCTTTAATACCTTTTGGTAATTTAAAATCAAGTATTACATCAGTAGGCGTTCCAGTGTTTTTAACTTCAGCGTTCATGTTGTTATCTACTGTTTCGACATTTCCTATTTGTATTGTTGCAGGTCCTGGGTCCCCTTTTTCACCTTTGATTCCTTGTTCTCCTTTAGGACCGGTAGGTCCTACTATCATGCATACATTGCATAAATTTTTATTTTTATATTGGTTATAATTCATTTTACACCTCGTATCTAGTATATAATTTATGATTTTTAGTATGGCAAGTGTAATTAATTTATAATAGATAAAATAAAAAAATTCCTTAAATAAGGAAGAACCTATTTCGAGTGCTTATATTCAAAAGCACTACTAATAAATATTAGTTTTATATATAATATACTATAAATTTTAGTAATTTTAACAGATAGTGTATAAAAATTGCTTTTTTACATAAAATTTGGTAAAATGTAAGTGTAATTACATTTGAGATTAATCTTGGTCCATATTTGGGACTGATGGTTAATCTCTTTTTATTTTCTAAATTAAAAAAATAGTACCTAAATAACAAACATATAAACAAAAAAGTCCTTAAATAAGGACTTTATAAACATAATTGGTGGAGAATGTGGGACTTGAACCCATGTATATAATCAGGAAAGGTTATTTTGAATTATTTTATTGTTTATGATATAAATGATTTTGTAGTCTGTTATCTTAATAATATTTATGAATTATGTGTTTTTAGTGGTTTAAGAATAAAGGATGTTAATTATAAATTTAATCATGTTAAAGACAATATAATTAATATAAATGTAGATAACTTAAGGTATAAAGTTTACAAGTTTAGTTAGGGAGGAAAAAAATGAAAAATAATGATAAATATGACTCAGTTGATTGGTTTGTTCTTATGTTAGGTTTATCTATTTTAATATCTGTTATTTTCTTTAGTATTTATGAATATAAAAAAGGCATATTTAATATACATAATGATTATGAAACTGATTGTGTAGAATTTTATAAAGAAAATGGTTATGTATTAGATAGTTGCGAAAAATGGAAAAATAAATTAAAAAATATAGATTAATTTCTATATTTTTTTTATTTTGGGTCGAGATAGTTTTTTTTCATGCTACACTTTTATTATAGAAAGGAGAGTGTAGATATGGATGTTAAAGCTAAATTAGTTGAAAAGGTTTCTAAAAAGGGTAATAGTTACGTTTGTATTGAAGTTTATATAACTCCAAACATTAAAAAACTTGTATTCTTAACTGATGCAGAAGTTGAATTATTAAGATTATCAGTAAAATAATTGATGCTACCAATAGGTAGCATAGAGTTCATATATAACTTAATTGCGAAAGTCTGTATTGTAATGATTGGGAAAAGATACTTAATGCCGCGGTCAATGTGAGTTCGAGTCTCACTATATGAACTCTATGGTGCTTATTGCACCTAGTTTTTTAAAAATATTAAGAAAGGAGTTTTGTTTTATGGGATTTTTTGGAAGATTATTAATGTTAGGTGATGAAGTTGGTTCTGCTTCTGGTCTAACTGATGCTCAAGTTA
>CAKOIJ010000029.1 GCA_934086775.1 uncultured Bacilli bacterium
TCCAATTATTATTCTTGAGGGATTTAAAACATCATCAAAAGCAGAAGCCTCTCTTAAAAATTCTGGAACATATATTAAGTGGTATATCAAAATGAGGATATCCGTTTACTAAATATGCATTTTTAAATTCACTAGTCGGATTAGTAATAGAAAAAGTTCCTTCTGTATATTTTTTTGAATAAATTAGATTTTCATCATTATAATTATTATGAATTTTTAAATACTCTACTAGCGGTGTATTATATTCTAGAGTAATATCATTTTTAAAACTATAAATCATATAAGTCTCCTTTTTTATATTATTCTAATATAACAAAATAAAAAAAGCAATAATTAATTGCTTTGTTAATTTAATTTTGAAGTGCAACACTTCTACATTAAAAAAGACATATGAATAATCAAAATATAAGTTTTTACTAATCTTTCTCACCTTTATTTAGTAGTTATATTTATTTCTCCTACTCCACCTTCAATATCAATTAAATTAACTCCATTACCATTTATACTATTATCTTCTAAACCATTACCATTTAATTTAATTGAACCAATACCTTTATTTACTTTAAACTTATAATCTTCTAAAGTACCTAACAAATTAATATTTAATTGTCCTACACCAGCATCTATTTTTGATTTACCTGTTATTAAACCATGTACACTGGATTTTCCAACTCCCATATCAAGGTCTAAATTATTTACTTTACAATTTAAAATTAATATCTCACCAGCACTTCCATCAATATCCATGCTATTTACTGCCTCTATGTCATTAATAGTAAGTTTCCCAGCATCCATTTCTATATCAATAATTAATGCACTAAGTTTATCTATAACGGTTTCTCCTGCACCTAAATCAATTTTTACCTCTCTAAAATTATAATTATTAGGTATAGTAATTGTTACCTCTTTATCTTTAATCATTTTATTACTTTTATCAATTATTTCAAGTTTTCCATTTACTTCATTAACTTTTATTTTATTACTATTAGTAGTTACTTTAAAACTTTCTCCATTAATAATATTTAATTTAGTCGAATTAACTTTTATATCTAGATTCTCAATACTAGATTTAACATCATAAGTAATGCTATCTATTAATTCTTCTTTACTAAAAACATCCGTAAAAGAAGAAACCACTTCAAAAGTAATACTTATAACCGATCCAATTATTAAGAAAGCTAATGCTAATGCAAAATATTTTATTACTTTTTGAAATGTATTCATTTTATATCAGTACCTCCAAATATATTAGTACTACTAACATAAAGAGTTTTTTTACTTTCCATGTTCTTTATTTTATTATCTACTCCACCAAATATATTAGTAGAAACAACCTTTACATCTATATCCTTTGGAAGTAAAATATCAACTCCACCAAATATAGAAGTAGTTTTAATTAAAGCATCTTTTTTAATCTTAGCTTTTCTTAAATCAAGTTTTACTCCCCCGAATATTGCATTTATTTCTGCTCCATTAAATACTTCTTCATCATAATTAACTTTCTGTTCTGAAAAAGTAGCTGTTATTTCTTCTCCTTTTTTATCTAATTTAATTTTTTCAAATTCTTCCTTTAATTTCTTATTTAAACCGTCTTTAAATATTATAGATAACCCAATAATTACAAATATAATTGGTATTAAAAGTTTCCAAATTATACTAAAATCAATTATATCTCTAACACTTAATAAAAGTCCTACACCTATTAAAAAAGCTATTAAACTTCCTATCTTTTCATCATCTTTAATTATACTTATAAATGAAGGAATAATAATAAATAAAGTCCACCAACCTCTAAAAAATATATTAATATTTGCTATGCCCAAAGTATTTAAACCTATTATAATACCAAGTACAACCAACAATAATCCCCACAAAATATTTCCTACTTTTTTCATATTTTCACCTTCCTAAATATATTTTAACACTTCTAAATTAATGTGTCTATATAAAGATAAACTATGTTATTCAACCATAGTTTTATAAAGTCCGTGTTTATTACATAAAGAATATATAGACATATTATTTTCATAACCTAAAATAATTTCAGGATCATCATCTTCTTCTAAATAATGAATTAGTAACTCCTTATCACTCTTTATTATAATTGCCTCAATATGGTGTTCAACTGTCATTTCATGATCTATACTTACAAATACTTTTTTATCTTGTTTATAATAAAGTGGTGTGTGACTTGTTTTCTCTTCATGTACCTCTAACTCTTCCATTTTTTCCTGACAACAAATAACATCATTACTATCTTTAATATTTAATAATAAATTTCCACATTTATTACATTTATATATTTTTACATTCATAATATCCTCCTTTTACTCATTTACTATAACATCTTTAACAACTTTTTCTGTTCTTTTAATAAATCTTAAAACACTAGCACTATAGATTATATTTGAAATTTCACTAACAAGTAATATAGCTCCAGATACTATTACAACAACTTCAACTGTTTCAAAAGGATTTATTAAAACAATAATTCCTAGTATAATAGATAAACTAGATATAATAATTCCAGTCATATAATTACTATTCTCTACCTTTTTATACTCAATAGCAGTTTGAAGTTTAAATATGTTAATAAATACTATCATTAAACCTAGTAATGATGGAAATAAAGTAATAAGTAAATTATACTTAAAAACAAATAATATACCTACTGTTATCTCCATAATACCTCTAAATAATCCATAATTAAAGAATACCCCATCATCTTTATTAAAAAAATAATTTATAAAATCAAATACCCCACATACTAATATAAATATTCCCATTACTTTTATTAATGTACTCACTATTTCAAGTGGTCTTAACATCAAGAAAACAGCTAAAGCTATAAGTAATATACCAAATAATATACTCTTAATTTCTTTACCTTTAATACTATTTAACATATATCTATCCTCCTCTAGTATAATTTTAACAAATTTTACTTAAAAAGTCTTTACTTTTTATTACATTTTAATAATTTACTTTATTCAAATATAAACCTTCTGGACTAGCCTTTACTCCCAGTTTACATCTATCTTTACTTTCCAAAATTACTTTTATATCCTCTATTCTTTTCTTATTTTCATTTATTTCAAGTAATAAACCAACTATATTTCTAACCATATATTTTAAAAAACCATTACCATTTATATATATTTTAACTAATTCATTTTTTTCTTCTATATTTATATAATTAATAGTTCTTACTGAACTTTTATCTAAACTATCAGATGTAAACGATTTAAAATCATGAGTACCAATTAAATATTTACTTGCTTTCTTTAAAAGCCTTATATCTATTTTCTTATTATATTCCAGTTCATAATCCTTCATTAAAGGATTATATATACCAGTATTTATTACATATAAATATTCTTTAGATTTTACACTATATCTTGCATGAAAATCATCACTTACTTTTTTTATACTCTTAATATAAATATCCTTATTAATTAATTTATTTACACTTGTTAGTAATTTATCTTCATTAATACATTTATCCTCATCAAAATGAAAATAAGAACTATAAGCATGTACCTTTCTATCTGTTCTAGAAGATAATATTATATTTACTTTATGATTTAAAACTTTAGAAAAAACTCTTTCAATTTCCCCTTCAATAGTCTTCTTATCCTTTTGCACTTGACTACCATAGTAGTCCTTACCATCATAAGTTACATTACATAAATATCTCATATTCCCATCCTTATACTATAATAAATAAACATAATGAACACCATTAATATAATTAAATCATATAATTTAAACTTATTAGTTCTTAAATTAGTTCTATATGTTTTAGTACTATATAACTTTATTTTATTACTTAATTTTTTTCTTTTTAATTTTTCCATAGTTAATCTAAATGTATTCTTAAGTGATATTAATGCAGTTATAAATCTTGACATTAAATCAGTATGAAAATAATCTAATCCTCTTGCCGATGAACTTATAAGAACCTCTCTTTCTGTTATTAATAAAAGAGGAAAGAAATTAATTAAGTTAACTAATCTATTTATAAATGTACTTATTCTTAAATTTAAAAAATTAAAAGGACTTATTAATTTCTCTAAACCATATTTAAGTTCACTATTACTCGTTGTATAAAATATTAATGATAAATAAGATATAATATTAAACACTTTAAATAATATAGTAACAGCTACATTTAATGTTAAACCTTTACTAGCAAGTAATACTACTAAAATAATCAATAAATATCTTAAACCATAAATAATATTAAAATAAAATCTAAGTGGTACTTTACTTTCATACAAAAGTATAAATATAAAGAAAAATATAACTAATTCCAGTCTTAAACTATTACTTATTATTAAAGTAATTATTAATAGTAAAAGAGTTATTAACTTTGTAAATACATTTAAATTATGTATTTTACTATCAATAGGATAATACTGACCAAAATATTTATTACTTTGCATTTCTATATACCTCCTTTATTAAATCTAATATATTAGAAGTAAAGGTTAAATTAGCATTCATTCTATTAGATACATTAATAAATTTACATATATCAGGAGTTTTTACATTTATACTCTTCATTAATTCTTCATTTTCTAGTAACTCTTTATTCCCTTCTCCTATTACTTTACCATTCTTAAGTAAAAATACTTTATCACTTACTTCATAAAGCCTATCAGTGTCTTTAGATATTATAATTATAGTCTTATTATATTTATTCTTTAATTTTATTAATAAATTATTTAAACTTATTCTATCTTTAGTTTTTAAAAATAACCAAGGTTCTTCAAGCACTATTACATTAGGGTTAAATATTAATGTACTAGCAATAGTTATTTTTTTCTTTTCCATTAAACTTAAAGAACTTATCCTTTTATTTATATCTTCTTCACTCATATTTACTAACTTTAAAGCATCTACTACTCTAATATCTTGTTTATTTAATTTATATTTAAAATACTTAAGTCCAAAAGATAACTCCTCTTTAACAGTTTTACATATTAACAAATCTTCAGGATTCATTGGTACATAAGATATATTCATCCTTAATTTATTTATATTTTTAATATATCCACCATCATTTAAAAATTCTCCTACTTTTATCTTACCCATGTATGGCTTATTTACTGCATTTATAAGAAGTGGTATCTTTTCTTTTCCTGAAGAAGCATCCCCTATAAAAGAATAAATACCATTTTTTTCTATTTTAAAACTAATATTATTAAGATACATCTTTTCTAAAGGAGTTCTAACATTCTCTTTATATGTTACATTCTTAAATTCTATTTCCATAATATTTCCCCCAAACTATTATAATTAAGAATATATTTATCTATTAAGTTATAATCTTTTAAATACTTATTAAGAAGTACTATAAAAGGTAAACTATGTCCTAATCTCTTCATTATCTTTTCTTCATTAAGTACACTTATAGTTTTACCACTTACTACTACTTTTTCATTATTAGTTACTATTATATATTCACCAAGTAAAGTCTCTTCAATATTATTAGTAAAATTTAAAACAATATGATTTTCTTTATATTCATTTAATATATTTATAACTAATTCAAAATCATCACTATCTAAAAGTTCAAGTAAATTATTTATAATTAATACTTTAGGTTTAGTTATTAAAGATATCATTATAAGTAAAAGACATCTTTTACTTATATTTAAACTATAAGGACTTTCTTCTAAATAATTATTAAACTTAAACTTAGTACTAATTTCTTCTATTTTCTTTTTCATATCCTCTCTTTTAATAGCTTTACTTTCTAAAGGAAATGCAAGTTCATCTAATACAGTTTCACTATTAAAAATATTAATAAATTCAAAACTACTTACACCTATTAAATTATAAAGTTTAGTAATATATTTACTATTTATCTTACTATATCCCATAGTAAGATAATCATTACTATTCTTAAAAATAATATTATCATAAATATAATCATTACTTTCCCCAATAAGTGTAACAAAAGTATTTTCTTTAATTTCAAAATTTATTCCTTTTTTATTATCAAATATAATATAACTAAAGTTCATAAAACCACCTAAACTTATTATACATTAATTAATAAAAAAAAACTAGAATATAGTATTAATTAAGCCTTCAAATATATCTTGATCTATATCAACTTCAACGTATTTATTCCTAAAACTACCTTTTTGAATAATAAATTTAATTTCATTAATGTCTTTTAGTGGTAATAATTTTAAATAATGGTTCCATGTCAAAACGTGGTCCAATGGACCGCATTTTTGAACAAGACGATAAAATGATCTCATTTTTCTTAATTCCACTGCTCCATACCCCTTGCCAAATTCTTTAGTTAACTTTTTAGAATATTTCTTTATAATTCCTTCTCCATAGTATTTACCAGCTTCAGATAGTTTCTTTCCAATATTGTAATAAGTTTCAAGTTTACTTTTATTAGCATTGTAATCTCTTACTATAGTCCTTGCTTGTTCACTTATTATAAATCCCCTTATATTCTCTAAATATTTTCTTCCATAATTCTTTACTCCTTTTCTTATTAATTTAATTTTAGTCTCTAGTGGTAATCTACCATACTCATCACTTTTTATTCTATCAGCTAATGCTCTAACACCTAAATTATCTCTAATAGTTAAATCAATATAAAACTTTATTTCATCCGGATCTTTTATAGATAAAATAAGTATAAAATGACTCCATGTCAATTGGGCAAACATTGTTTGCCCTTTTTGAAAATTATAAAAGTTTCTCATATATTTTAAATTTCTAGTAGAATATCCCTTCCCAAATTCTAAAGTCAACCTTTCTGAATATTTCTTAATTATCCCTTCTCCATAATGTTTGCCTGCTTCAGCAAGTTCCTTTCCAATATTGTAATAAGTTTCAAGTTTACTTTTATTAGCATTATAATCTCTTACTATAGTCCTGGCCTATTCACTTATTATATATCCCCTTATATTCTCTAAATAATTTTCTTCCATAATTCTTTACTCCTTTACTTCTTCTAATATATTATTAAATTCTATTTCATAAATAGGAAGTGCTATATTGGTGTTATCAATATATCTAGCTACTAATTTATCTACTTCTTTTGAAATTATAATTCCCATAGTACTATTTTGAGTAATATCCTTTACTTCTTTATCTATGTAATTCATATATACCTTTATTTGCCCTATATCTTCTTTTCTAAATTCTCTTACTTTTAATTCTATAACAACATAGTTGTTATATTTTATATTAAATAAAAGTATATCAATATAATTCTTGTTATTTCCAATATTTATCTTATATTGTCTTTTTATAAAACAGTATCCTTCTCCAAGTTGTTCCATTATATAACTTATATTAGTAACAATTGCTTCTTCTAATACTTTCTCCGTTAATTGTTCTTTTGTTTTATTATAAGGAATTACTATAGTACTAGGTACTATTTCTGTTTGACTTACCTCTTTTTCTTCTTTTAGTTTTAATTTAGTTTCTAGTGGTAACCTACCATACTCGTTAGATTTTATTCTATCAGCAAGTTTCCTATAAGATAAATTATCTCTTATAGCAACATCAATATAATAATTGATTTCATTAATGTTAGTAAGTGGTAAAAGCTTAGAAATATGACTCCATGTTAATTGGTGGGGCAGCGCCCCACCTTTTTGAAATAACAAATTAAATTTTCTCATTCTTTTTAATTCACTTACATCATACCCTTTACCAAACTCTTTAGTTAACTTTTCTGAATATTTTTTAATTATCCCTTCTCCATAATGTTTACCTGCTTCAGCAAGTTCTTTACCAATATTATAATAAGTTTCAAGTTTACTCTTATTAGCATTATAATCTCTTACTATAGTTCTTGCTTGTTCACTTATTATAAATCCCCTTATATTCTCTAAATAATTTTCTTCCATAATTCTTTACTCCTTTACTTCTTCTAATATATTATTAAATTCTATTTCATAAATAGGAAGTGCTATATTGGTGTTATCAATATATCTAGCTACTAATTTATCTACTTCTTTTGAAATTATAATTCCCATAGTACTATTTTGAGTAATATCCTTTACTTCTTTATCTATGTAATTCATATATACCTTTATTTGCCCTATATCTTCTTTTCTAAATTCTCTTACTTTTAATTCTATAACAACATAGTTGTTATATTTTATATTAAATAAAAGTATATCAATATAATTCTTGTTATTTCCAATATTTATCTTATATTGTCTTTTTATAAAACAGTATCCTTCTCCAAGTTGTTCCATTATATAACTTATATTAGTAACAATTGCTTCTTCTAATACTTTCTCCGTTAATTGTTCTTTTGTTTTATTATAAGGAATTACTATAGTACTAGGTACTATTTCTGTTTGACTTACCTCTTTTTCTTCTTTTAGTTTTAATTTAGTTTCTAGTGGTAACCTACCATACTCGTTAGATTTTATTCTATCAGCAAGTGCTCTTTTGCTTAAATTATCTCTAATAATTAAATTAATATAAAACTTTATTTCTTCAAGGTCTTTAAGTGGTAAAAGTATTCTATAGTGACTCCAGGTCAAAAGTTGCGCCACTGGTGCAACTTTTTGATACAAATTATAAAATTGCCTCATTCTTGTTAATTCAGTAAATGTATATCCTTTACCAAACTCTTTAGTTAACTTTTCGGAATATTTCCTAATTATCCCTTCCCCATAGTGTTTACCAGCTTCAGCAAGTTCCTTTCCAATATTGTAATAAGTCTCAAGTTTACTCTTATTAGCATTATAGTCTCTTACTATAGTCCTTGCTTGTTCACTTATTATAAAGCCCCTTATATTCTCTAAATAATTTTCTTCCATAAACTTTCCTCCTGACTATAATTTCCCCCTTCCCCTTTCTTATACGAATTTTATACCTAAAATTCCCCTAAAAATTTTCTATTTACGCGAAATTTTACATAGAATTTTTACACATAAGTGTAAAAAATAAATTTTCAAACATAAATATTTAAAATTTAAAAACATAAGCATTAGTGCTTATGTTAGTAAAAAAATTAACTTCATTGAAGCCAATAAATTAGTCTAAGTATGTATTCTTAATACTAGTATTACACATACTTAAGTAGCCTTTATAACTACCAAAACTTCTAAACAAATAACCTATATCATATATAAATAAATTAATAATTTTCTTATTAATTCTCTTAATTGTATCTTTTCTATATTTAATAATTAACTTCTTATTTATCTTAAAATTATAACCAAGAAAATTAACACCACTTCTTAATTTAAAAATACTACTCTTCTCATTAACCTTTAAATCATACTTTTCTATTTCTTTAGTGATAATTTTCTTGTACTCTTTTAATTTATCATAATCAATATCAACAATAACTAAATCATCCATATATCTAATATAATTTTTACACTTTAATACTTCCTTAATAAAGTGATCAACTTTATTAAGAAAAAACACAGCAAGAATTTGACTAGACATATTACCTATAGGAAGGCCATAGCCTTTCCTATAAGTTGGTATCTTATCAAGTTCACTATAAAGCTTCTTTTTTTCTTCTTTACTAATATTAAGAACTTTAATCCTATTTTTCTCTTTATAAATAACTTCTCTTATTTCTTTATTAACATAACTCTTATTAGTAGTATCAAGTATCTCTTTTAAAAGATAAAGTGCTTTTTTATCTTTTATCTTTTCCATAACCATTTCCATTAAAATTTCATGATTAATATTATAAAAATACTTACTAATATCAAGTTTTAAAACATAAATATCTTTACTTTTATACATGAGTTTATTAATTTCTTTAATAAACTCATTATAAGCTAGTTTACTTCCTTTATTCTTCCTAGTAACAACATTATTATCAATAAGACATCTTTCTAAAGAATTAATTAATTCATCACTTAATAAATGATTAACTATCTTATCCTCTAAGCATTCACTCATTATTAACCTATACTTAGGTTCCTTTATTAAAAATATTCTGTACTTATTAAACATATACTTACCTTTATATAATTTAGTAAGAATATCCATAAGGTTTTCATTTAAATTTAATGAAAACCTTATAACTTCTTTCTTATTCTTAGTAGTTATCCTTACCTTATCATAAATCTTTTTAATCTTTTCATAGTCTATCATACTATCATATAAATTATTTCTTCTTTTCATTCATACTCCAACTATTAATCATTTTCTTTATTTCATTTAAAGAGTTAACAAAACTATTAAATCTTTTCTTCTTAATAATATTTTTTTCTAAACTAATACCTATATATAAATCAAGTAAATAAATATTAACAAGCATTTCTTTCAAATACTTACTTCTTATATTTCCAACATTTACACTGCTTTTTATTAAATTCTCCATTAAATCATATAAATTATCTTGAATTCTTATTTTAGTGCTCATATGATTTTTACTAAAAGAGTTTAAAATATAAATATCACTATAATTAATTAGCCATTGAACTTTATTATAAATAATAAAATTATTCATAATACTCCTTTAAAAACTCTTTAATAAAATAATAACTTTCCTTATCCTTACTAATGATGTTTTTAACATCATTATAAATATCTTCTATTAACTTATCCGAATTAACTTTTTCCTTAAACAAATCTAAATATTTATCATAACTATCTCCAAAGTTAAAGAACATATCATCTACATAAACATTAACCTTACATTTAGAAAATTCAGTAATAACCTTTTCTAAACTATTTTATGCAAAACCACAGCTATCTTTAATAAACTTATAATTCATAATATAAGATAACACTCCTGCATCTGAATTATATGCATGATAAAAAATACCAACTTTCATTAGAATAACTGTATTTGGAAATTCTAATTTTAAACTTTTAATTTTTTCTTTACTACTCACTTCTAATACCATCCTTTTTAATACTTATTTTTTATAATAAAATTTTTTAACTTAAATTACCACCTTCCTAACTAATAAAATAAAAGCAGTATTAAAATAATATAATTTATTCTAATACTGCTAATAAATTATTAATTTCCTAAATTTTAACAATTTTTCATATCATTAATTAATTTAAGTTCGTTTAAACATTTACTATTTTTTATAAAACTTAAATTATTATCATTAACTTAACTACTAAAACATTAAAACTGAAATAACTTGTATTTAGGTTTTTATACCTAGGAAATAAACTTGTTTCTCTATAGTTAAAATCTACTATAATAATAATTATGACCTTCCTAAACTTAAGTATTCTTTTACATAAGTGATTGGTAGAGTTATTTAATCTTTACAATTAAATTATTCTTATGTTGTTTCTATCTTTGCGATAGAAACTAACTTAAGCTTTAGAGAAATTGGCAGGACGCACGCCGTTCTCATTGTTGACATTGTTGTTGCCCGGATTGCCAGGGTTGTCAGAACCGTTCACATTCCACACGTTAGAGTTGTTGCCATTCCAGTTCATAGGCGACAAAGGCCACCCAAAGCATCAAAAGCTAAAAGAAGCTCCCACTGTAATAGTTTATTCCCTATATAAAGTGCAACTTGCACGTTATACCATTATTAATTCACATCCAGCATTAACACGCTGGATTTTTTTGCTAGCCTGTGAAAGGGTTTTCACAGGCTTTCTTCATCCTGTTCTATCAGCATCCACTTGTAGTACTTATTTCGTATGGTGCATCAGGTGTTCCGTCTCCACTAGTCCAAAGAGCACAAGTCTTGAGAGAAATGGCAGGACGCACACCGACCTCACCGTCGACATAGTCGTAGCCGAGGTTGCCAGGGTAGTCAGAACCGTCCACAACCCACACGCGAGAGAAGACGCCATCCCAGTGCAAAGGCGACAAAGACCACCAGTAATTACTTCCTGTAACACTGCCTCCTGCACTGTTTAGATAATAATATGCGGGAGCATTATTAAATGCTAAACCACCTGCTATATTTATTTCGTCTGCTGTCATTAATCCTATTGGATATGTTAGTTTTGCATCTGCATTACTTCCTGAAAATGCATCATGACTATCTGCACAGTCATATGTTGGGTTTGCTTTTGCTCCATCTGCTGCATAATCTAGTCTTGTATATGTTATATAGTTCATTTGACTTGATGGACTTGTATTAAATGTCCATGACTGTCCATTATCTAATTGTCTATCATTACAATATACTGCTTCTGTACTTATGTATTTTGAATAACTTGTTAAGTTATTACTATACCATGTATCTATATATGTTTTTATAGTACTATTATTTGTATTAGCCCTTGATTCTGATAGAGAACCATCTGTTCCATACATATATCCTACATATTTAGGACTATTAAATTCTGTATTAAATGCACTTGTACCTATATATCCCTCAGTTGTATTATGACTTGTTCCTGAGTACAAGAGTCTTATACTTCCATCATGGTTAGTTCTTATTATTCTCCAGTAAAAACCACCAAACTTAACCCAGTTGTTTGTTGCATTGCCTGCAAAATAGTATACATCTTTTGGAGTACTTCCTGCTATACTTTCTGTTGCTTTATATAAAGTTCCTGTATTTGTTTCAGTGAATATTGTATTAAAGCTTGTTCTTGTTTTTATTGTAGGATTATCAGTAAGAAGTTTTTCTGCTAAAGTAGGTATTTTTTTCTTAAATCCTATTGAACAACTTTTGTTAGAAGTAACTTTACTTACTGTATAAGTGTTTCCTGATAATGTTCCACCACAGGTATTTGTTTCAAGTACATTTTGATATCCTGAAGCAGGTGTAACAGTAAAACTAACTGTTCCATTATATCCTGTACTTTGTGTAGTTGGTGCACTAACTGTTCCATTTGTTGCACTTAAACTTACACTATATCCATCTTTAAAGTTTATTGTACAGTAGTCTGGTGTTTTTATATTACTTAACTTCATTGAATTCTCTTCATAATTCCACGATGCTGTTGTTCCATTTTTACATGTTACTTTATCTACTACATATTTACTTAATAAGTTATTATATGTAAGTGTTGTACT
>CAKOIJ010000030.1 GCA_934086775.1 uncultured Bacilli bacterium
TTTAATACACATGAAAAACTAGAGTTATTAGTTGTTAGTAATAACCCCCCCCCCAAGTACTTTATTTTGTACAAATAAACTGTTGTTTTTCATGTTTATCACCTTTGTTATTTATAGCTTCCTACAATAAAATAATACCACAAAAAGTATAGTATTACAAGTATTATTTTCTTGTACTTTTTGTGGTACTAATATATATTTATTTAGTAACTATTTCTAATGCTTTTCTTACTTCTAAGTCATATTTTAAGAAATCTTTACCACCTATTTCTTTTAGTAAATCTTCTTCTGATATTTGATATTTAGAAGCCATTTCTTTAGTATAATCATCTAGTTCTTTATCATCTATAGTTATATTTTCTTCTTTAACAACTTCTTCTAGTACTAATCTATATTTTACTCTTTTTTCTGCTTCAGGTTTAAAGTTCTCTTTAAATGTATTTAAGTCTACATTAAGCATCTTCATATAAGTATCAATATTCATACCTTGCATTTTTAATCTGTTATCAAAGTCATTTACCATTCTATCTATTTCTTCTTCTATCATTGCACTAGGTACTTCTACTTTAGCATTTTCACTTACTTTAGATAAACATTCTTCAAAGTATTTATCTTCTATATCAGCAAGTTTATGTCCCTTAATATGTGCTTCTATTTCTGCTTTTAAAGTTTCTAAAGAATTAACTCCATCCATATTTAAATCTTTAAAGAAGTCTTCATTATATTCCGGAAGTATTTTCTCTTTAATACTATTAACTTTTACTTTAAAAGTAACTTTTTGTCCTTTTAATTCTTCACTATGATAGTTTTCTGGAAATGTTAAATCTATATCTTTTTCTTCATTAACTCCCATTCCTACTATCGCTTCTTCAAAACCAGGTATAAATGAATGACTACCAATAGTTAAGTCATAGTTTTCACCTTTACCACCATCAAAAGCTTTACCATCTTTAAAACCTTCAAAATTTATATTAGCAATATTTCCTTCTTCAACTTTACCAGTTTTTTCTTTTAATTCAGCATATGTTTCTCTTAAATGTTCTAATTCATGATTTACTTCATCTTCAGTTACAACAGCTTCTTCTTTTTTAATTTTTAAATCTTTATATTTACCAAGTTTTACTTCAGGTTTAAATGTAATTGTATATTTTACTTCTAACTTATCACTAGTAACTGATTTTATATCTACACTAGGTCTGCATGCTATTTTATTTACTATATCTTTATTTTCTTCTATTAGTTTATCATATAAAACTGGGATAGCATGATCTACTGCATCCATGTATAAACTCTCTACACCAAACTTTTTAACATATACATCATATGGTACTTGCCCTTTTCTAAAACCATCTACTTTTAAGTCATTTTTTTTATGTTCAAAAACATGCTTTAGTAAATCATTCCATTCCTTATTTTCCATTGTCATTATAATTTCTTTATTCATAAATATTTCTCCTTATTTTACACTCATTATTTTTACTTTATAAACTCCATCTGGACTGCTTACTTCCACAGTTTCTCCAACCTTTTTATTAAGTATTGCAGCTGCAATTGGACTTTCGTTAGATATTTTATTATTAAATGGATCCGCTTCTTGACTACCTACTATTCTATATTCTTCGCATTCATCATCTCCATCATACTCTAATTCTACTGTCGAACCTATTTGAACAGTATCAGAGTCAGTGCTATCATCTATGATAGTTGCATGTTCTAATATATATTCTACTTCTTTAATTCTTGCTTCTAATTTTGCTTGTTCATCACGAGCACTGTCATATTCAGCATTTTCACTCAAATCCCCTAGTGCTCTAGCTTCTTTTAAAGCATTTAAAACTTCATTTCTTTTATCTGTTTTTAAATGATTTAACTCTGTTTCAAGTTCTAAATAACCTTCACTAGTTAAAAAAAATTCTTTTTGTTTCATTGTTTATCAATTCCTCCTTAACAGTTTATAATAATACCAAAAAAACATGATTTTGTCAATCTATAGGAACTCTTAATATATCATTTACATTTACTTTAAATGGTACTTTGATATATAATTCTTCTTTAGGATGTCTTGCTGTATCAACCATTTCTCCTTCTTCATTTAGCATATAATCAAGTGTAAATCTTTGTGGATTAGTATTAGGTCCAAATATCTCTATTTCACTTCCTATTTTGAAATTATTTCTCTGCTCTATTTTAACTAATTCTCCCACTTCTTTTACTATTCCTAAAAAATCTTGATTAGATACTTCCTCTCTACCTAAATAATACTGTTCATTTACACCTGGTTCTTTATCAAAAAATTGCACTTTATTCTCTCTATTAGAAACTCTATTAAGTACTTTTTTATAGTAAGAAAGTTTTTCTTCATTTAAGGTTTTATTCTCTATCATATCTCTTACTTTTTTATATGCATCTACTACCGTAGCAATATAATACATACTACGCATTCTTCCTTCTATTTTTAAAGAAGATACTCCTATATTAATTAATTCTTCTAAATTGTCAATCATACTTAAATCCTTGCTAGCTATTTGAAAATCTGTATAATCATCCATATTAAAGATAAACCTACATACCTGAGAACATCCTCCTCTATTAGAGTCCCTCTTTGTTATATAGTTTGAAAGTACACATCTTCCACTATAACTAGTACACATAGCACCATGTATGAATACTTCTAACTCTAGGTTTGTATTATTTTTTATGTCAATTATATCTTCTTTAGAACATTCTCTTCCAAGAACTACTCTAGAAGCATTTAAACTTTCCCAAAATTTAAATGTATATTTATTAGTACTACTTTCTTGTGTACTTATATGTATTTCAGGTTTTAATTTAAGTTTATTTATTCTTTTAATAACACTCATATCACTTACAATAAATGCATCTACTCCAAGATTACTTAAAGTACTTAGATATTCATCTAAACCATTTAAATCATTATTATGAAATAATATATTTACTGTTACATATACTTTTTTATTTAAACTATGGGCAAATGTTACTGCTTCTTTTATATCATCTATACTAAAATTATTTGCATTTGCTCTTAAACTATAATTATAGCCACCTATATAAACGGCATCTGCTCCATAAATTAAAGCCCATTTGAGTCTTTCTAAGTCCCCTGCTGGGCTTAATATTTCAGTCATTTAAATCACCTACTTTATATGCTATTTTATTTTCTAAAAAGTAATTATCCACTTCTAATAGTTTATTTAGTTCTTTACTCTTAAAGTTATTTAAGATTATATTAGTTTCTTCTTTATTAATATTACTTAAATTAATTATTTTATTTATACTAGTAAGATCATCTAAGTATTTATTTGCACTAAAGATTTTAGAGTTAAATATACAAGTACCACATTCTTCTTCTTTTATTAGTAATTTATAATTACTTACTTTTTCAGATATTTCTTTTTTATTATCTAGTACATTATTTTTATAATCACTAAAAGCACTTATTAAGTGTCTTTTACTATACATTAAATTATTTTTGGATATAAAGTACATGAATAAGTTACTATATGTATTACTTATTATTTCTTTTATTTCTTCTATAGTTAAATCATTATTTATAAGTACACTTGTAAAACCTAATTCTTTAAAGTAATTTATACTATCATAGTTATTTATTATATGATTTTGACTTATTACTACTTTTTCCTTAGGAATAAAATAAGTTAAACCTAAGTCTTCAATAAAGAAATATTTTATATTAATTAATTTATTTAATATACCTCCTATGTTTTCTATATCAGCTTTATGCATAAATTTATTTATAATTACACTTATATTATACTTTTCTGATAATTTATTTATTTCTTCTACTTTATAGTACACATCAAAACCTATACTATAATCTTCTAGTGGTAATATTAAATTATTTAAAAGAATATCTTTATTATTAGGAATTATATAAAAGTTATTCATTATTAATCCTTTCTAGGAGATATAAACCATCTCCAACATTTATTTTAGTTACTTTAAATTCAGTTTGATTATCCATATAAGAAATAAAATCCTCTATTTTTCTCACTAAACTTCTTACTCTTCTCTTCTTTATTTCCTTACTTTTACCTACTAAACCATGAAAATCCATATTATCTATTAAAATATAGCCATTATTATTTAAGTTATTTTTATAAATATTTAAGAATTCTTTATTTTTGCCTTTAGCTGCATCTATAAATATTAAATCATATTTACCGTCTATTTTAGTTTCTAATGCATCTCCAAATACTAAAGTTATTTTATCTTTAAAGATACTACTTTCTATATTTTCTTTAGCTATTTTATATCTATCAGCATCTCTTTCTATAGTTGTAACTCTTACTCCTTTACTACTCATTTTAAGTGCTGAGTAACCTATAGCAGTTCCTATTTCAAGTGCAGTTTCAATGTTCTCTTCTTCAATAAAATTAAGTAAATATTCTACACCTTCTTTTCTTAAAATAGGAACATTTTCATTAAATGCATATTCTTCTATTTTAGAAAAGAAACTATTAGTATTCATACCATAGCCCTTCTTTCTTTAATTTATTTACTGTATTAATATGTTCATCATTAGTTTTAGAATAATATATTTTATTATTTTTATCACTTACAAAGTAATAATAATCACTTTGTGTGTAATTAATAGTATCTTTTATTATATTAACTACTGGATTACATATAGGTCCAACCGGAAGTGAAATACCAGTGCAATTTGAACTTGTGTTATATTTATTATCACATTTATTTTTATCACTATAATTTAAATCTCTTTCAGTTAAATCAACTTTTATAGCATAATAAGTCGTTACATCACTACCTAAATTCCAACCAT
The DNA here is from genome assembly GCA_934086775.1 of uncultured Bacilli bacterium. Taxonomy (GTDB): domain Bacteria; phylum Bacillota_I; class Bacilli_A; order RF39; family UBA660; genus CAG-628. The sequence goes on from CAKOIJ010000030.1 coordinate 4,823, forward strand.
TATTAAGTCTATTCATAAATACACCTGCAATTTTACTTGCTTCATTACTTCCACCACTTTCAAGTGTTACTATACTAGAAAGTGTTAGAATTTCATGTATTGTATATTTACTATTTTCAAGATCACTTTTAATAGTAGAAAATTTCCTATTAGTGTTATTTAAAAACATTTCTATTATTTGTTTTGAATTATAAGTTTTAAGAATACTATAAGTATCAGGATATAAATATCCTTCTAGACTATAATATATATCCTTATTTAATATTTCATCAGTTAAAAACCAGTACTTATCTATTAAACTTTTTAAATAAGTTTTATCTCCTAAAGTATTTAAAAATTCTTCTTCTGTTATATTAGTAGTACTTGTTACTTTCTTAATTAAATCTCTTACATTATTACCAGGAAAAAACTCAAGTGTTACTTCATCTAAATTAATGCTTTTATCACTATTTAATATATTTAATATTTTTATACTGCTCATATCAGTACTTATTTTATACATTCCTACTTTAAAGTTTTGTTTTTTAGTTATTTTAGAGTATGCTTTTAATAAAAAAGCATTTTTTATTATTTTTTCACTTTCTAGTCTATCTATTATTTGATATCCAGTATCTCCCGATTTTATTTCAAAATTATAGTATTTTTCTTCTTTAGTTACTGGACTAAATTCTTTTAGAATTATACCTAGTACTATTAAAAAAAATACTAATAATAAAGTAATAATAGTAAGCACTAATCTCTTTTTATTTAGTTTCTTATTTTTCATCCTTTTCTCCATTTTGTAAACTATTTAATACTTCATTAATTAGTTTATAGTCATTTTCTTCTTTAACTGGAAATAATTTATATTTACCATTTTTTTCTTCATATATACTTACATAACATAAAGTATCTTTATTACTTTTTTCTCCTTTAGTATAAACAACAAAGTTTTTATTATTTACCCCTTCCATAGTAAAAACTACGTTATATTTAACTAATTTTCCATTCTCTTCAAACTCAATTATATTATTTTCCATTCTTACTCCTATTTAAGTATGTTTCCAGTATTAAACTAGCAGCTAGTTTATCTACCACTTTTTTTCTATTTTCTCTTCTTGTTCCATTATCAATTAACATATTATTTACTATTACAGAGGTTAATCTCTCATCTTCTAATATTACTTCTTTGTTATACCTTTCTTCAAGTAATAATTTAAAAGTTAAAGTTTCTTCACTTCTTTTACTAATAGATCCATCTAAGTTAATAGGATTACCTAGTACGATTTTTTCTATATCATATTTTTGAAAATAATTATCTAAACTATTAAAAAGTTCATCTAAAATTTCATATTTTATTGTTTCAATGGGACTAGCAATTACTTTACCTTCATCACTTAAAGCAACACCACACGTTTTAGTTCCATAATCAAGTCCTATTATTCTCATTTAGTAAACTCCCTTAACATAAGTTCAGTTAGATCTCTTCTATTAATTTTAGACATTTTACTTCTTGAATCTTTATAACTTGATATATAACCTATTTCTCCAGTTAGAATGTATTCAGTTATTTGTTTATATGCATTATAACCTCTTTCATTCATATCATTTATAACTTCTTTAAGAGTCTCACGGTCACTTTCTAGTTTAATTTTATCAGTATTAATTAAAATAGTTTCTTCCATACTTCACCTCTCCAAAGTAATTATACTAAATTATTGAGTTTTTTTCAATATTAGGACTTGAAAACCAATATAAAATTGTGCTATAATTTATTCATGGTTCCTTAGCTCAGTTGGTAGAGCAACCGACTCTTAATCGGTGGGTCTAGGGTTCGAATCCCTAAGGAACCACCAAGTATGTATATCAAGTCCTTATTTTAAGGGCTTTTTATTTAAGCAAAAAATATAACTGTTTAGTTATATTTTTTTAAATATGAATAGAATAAACAAATATGCATATCTATAAGGCTTACTTTCTTTACATTTTTCTTTTATGTACTTTGTAGTTTCTTTATAAGTTGCTATTTTATCTGCAAGAGTTACAATAAAACCTTCTATACTTTTAGGCGGAATTAATGTAAGTGGCCACATATGTTTTAGTATTATATCTTTTTCCTTATTATTCAAATTAAATTCTTTTATTGCATTATTAAGTGATATTCTAGGATGTTTAAAGCCATGAAGTCTTACTTCGTTTGTTCTCCAGTCATATAAATAAAAATCGTGTAAAAGCGCAGCTCTTGCAGCACTTTTATAATCTAATTTTAATTTTCTACATATTTTATAACTTATATACGCAACACTATAAGAATGTTCGTAAGTATTAGTATCAAAGTGTTGTCTAAAGTTATTCATAAGTTTTACTTTTTTATTATTTAAAATATCTTTAACTATGTAATTAAATTCTTCTTTCATATAAATCACTAATTAATTATACTCTAAAATTTAAAAAAAAGAAAGCATTTGCTTTCTAATTTGGCTCTTCAATTTCTGTGGGGAAGTAAATAAGAGAAAGCAAGGGAAAAACAAGCATTTTTAATGATTATATTATTAATACTTGTTTTTGTTCTTTATATTGCACTTTTAATTTTTCTATTGTTGATTCAGTACTTTCTATTTCTTTTCTTACTATATAATCTGATACATGATTATTTTCTGCTATCTGTTTAATGGACAAATGATAGTCTAATAAATCTTTTCTTATTTATATTTTTAATTTACTAGAAATACTACCATTTTTACTATTAAAATCAAACGGTTCTGTAAAAGTTTTCTTACACCTATGATAAGTAAATCTTATTTTTGTAATTTTTAAAATTACTTGTGTCCCTACTGCCCCTAAATATTTACTTCAAATCGGTTTTCTGACATTATGAATATTTCTTGTAAATTGATTACAATTTGAACACCAAGCTTTCTTTTTCTAGATACTAACTCAGCATTATTATTCCATTTTTTTCTTTAATTCTCATAATCATTATTTCCTTTCTACTCAATCCTAATAAGTTATAATTATCCATTATAACAGCTCCTCAAATTACTCTTAAAGGATTAATAATTATTATACTTTGAAATGTAAAAAAAAGGAAAGCATTATTTACTTTCCTTGCACTTACAACTTCCCAACAGAAATCGAAGCTACTTTAATTAAATTTCCCCACAAAAATTGAAAAACCTAAATTTCTGCTTCAACATTATTAAAAGTAATCACATTATTATCTTCAATTGATTTAGTTAAATCAAATCTAAAATTAGGCTCACTTTTAGTTGGATTGTATACTCTTATAACATTTCCATTATTGCTTGTTATCTTACCATCAATTATAGTAATATTTAGTACTTGGTCTTCTGTTTTATTATGTGTTTGATAATGTTTGTAATAAGTGTCATTTACTTCAACATATATAGCATCTCCAGTTGGATTAAATCCATTACCTGTTGATTTTAATTTGCTATTTTCTACTTTAGTTCCAGTAGCAGTTAATGTACCACCAATTATAGTTAAATCACCTAATTTAATACCTATAGCTGTTTTACCAGTAATTTCTCCCCCAAGTATATTTACTTTCATATAACTTGGCATATAAATTGCTGTATCGCTTGTACTAACCAGTTTTGCTCCTTCATAGATATTAACTGTAGAATTTTGCAAATATCCGCTACTATAGTTACCACTTATTGCATAAGCACCATCAGTTAAAATTGTACCATATACATCAGTAAATGAATTAGTACCAAGAATAACTAAACCATACCAATTAGCTTTTAAAGTAAAATTCTTTTCAAAAATGATATTCATTCCATTTAAGTCGATTTTAGTATCTTCTTTTCCTTTGCCTGCTAATTCACCTATTTGAATTACACCATATGATGAATTCTCAGTTCTAACTAAAGAACCATTTTTAAATATTATATGACTTCCATTGCCACCTGCGATTAAAATAGCAGGTTCAGCTTCTTTTCCGCTGTTTGCATTAGCAGTAACAGTCTTACCATTAAAGTCAACAACTATATTGTTATTTACATAAACAGTATTTGGTTTATCAATATTAAAATCTTTTAATACTGTTATTTCACTAGAACCAGCATTCACTGCTTCTGCAATGCTCTTATAATAACCTTTATCACTTTTTAATACAACATCAGCGTCTAACACATTAATAGTTCTTGTTACTTCAGAGGTATTTCCATTTTCAAACGTTAATGTATATTTAATAGTAAATACACCAGATGCACTAAAAGTTAGTTTAGCACTTTCGACTGAATCGGATATCACCACATCTTTATTATAATTAGCTGTAAGTGAATTCCCACCATCTAAGGCAATTAATTTAGCAGTAGCTTTACTTCCCTTATAATCATTAGCAGTAATAGCTAATTTAACAGTAAGATTCTCTCCTACATAAACTTCATCATTAGTTGTTAATGATATAGCCGGATTTATCTTAATAAGAGGTTTATCCAACTCTTTTACATCTTCTTTTACTGTTTTAGATAAATCTACAGATACAAGTGTATTGTTACTTGTAAAAGTAAAACCACCTATCCATGAAGCAGGAATCACTAATTTTCCATCTTTTACTTCAGCTTTACTAGTTGCATCAATAGAATTAGGTTTTAAAGAACCCTCATCTACTGTACCATTAAATGGTATTTCAAATGTTTTTTCTTTATTATTTACATAATATATATTTAAATTTTCTTCAAGATTAGCACTTTCAGCATCGCTTAAAAGTCTTAATTTTCCAGTTTCAACTGTAACCTCACTCCAATTTTGAGTAAGTTCACTATAATAATATGTTTTAACTTTAGAAGTATCTATTTCTCCATTTATTGCAAGTTGTAATTTGGCTTCATTCATACCAGCAAGTCCGGCAGCACTTAGAGTAACTATAGTATTTTCATCAAATTTTGTTGATCCAAATACATATACATCACCTGTATAATCTTTGCTACTTTCTTTAACTGTTAAAGCGTCTACATTAATAGTTACAATAAACATTAAAAGTAAAGTTAAAACAATTTTTTTAAATTTTTTCATCATTTTCCCTTCCTTTATTTATTAATTCTTGGATTTTCAATCTTTGTAATTTTATTTTTATTTGTTTTATATCCTGTTTTAGGAATAAATTTTTTAATTACAATTCCATCAGCAGTTATATCTAAATAACCATCTACTTTTTCACCATCTTTAGTTACATATAAATATGTTTCTCCTACTACACTTTCAGCAACATCAACTTGTAAGTAACCCATCACAGGTTCTTTTTTAACTTCTTCCCATTTAGCAGTTAATGTTATACTTTTTGTAACTTTAGTATTAAAGTTATATAGTTTATCATTTAAATACCAGCCTAAAAATTTATATCCTTCTTTACTAGGATTAGATGGTTTTTTAGCCTTGTAATTTAATTGAACATATTTAGTGGCAACCTTACTTCCACCATCACTATTAAATGAAACAGTGAAAATAGTTACTTTATCATTTGGTTTTGCTGGTTCTTCAGGTTTAGCAGGTTCTTCAGGATTAGTTGGTTTTTCTGGTGCTACATCATTCTTAATCCATTTTGCTTTTAAAGTAATGTCTTTAGTAATCTTTGTATTAAAGTCAAACTTTGCACCATTAAGTTCCCAACTATCAAAAGTATATCCATCATAAACCGGAGATTTTGGTTCAACTAAAGAATTTCCTTCCTTAACGATTTGACTGCTAACTGTAGTTCCACCATTTGAATCAAACATTACAGTATATTCTTTTACTTTATTGCAACTACAAGCACTAATAAAAAATACACTAAATAAAACAAGGCAAAATAATTTTAATTTTTTCATAATTCCTCCTTTCTATAATTTTTATGAGCAAGAAAAATAGACCACAAAAACTTAACAAATATTTATTTTGTTTTCATGATCTATATCACCTCATAACTAAGTATATTATAGCACTTAAATATTTAAAATTCAATATAATAGACAAATGAAAAATTTTCTTCAGTTTATTAAATTCTCTTCTAAGACTTAATCATAACCAGCACCTAGTATTTAATATCTTTAACAGGTATACATCTATTACTATTTTTATATTTACTTCTTTTACTATTTATATTATCTACAATGTTAACATTATATAAAGTCATAACTATTAAATCTTTACTACTTAAAGTCTCAAACACACACATTAAATTATATGAATAAAAAGAAAGTAAAATTAATTAATCTTACTTTCCATTATTTCTATTACTTTATCTCTACCTATTTTAGTAACTTTACTAAAATATATTATTTCATCTCCATATGCTATATCAATGGTGTTTTCTATTAGTTTGTTTTGTTTATCCCTCATAGATTTCTTAACTTTGTCATACTTAGTACATACTACTGTTACTGGTAAATTATAGTACTTAAGAAAATCATACATAATCAAATCATTTTCAGTTGGTTTGTGTCTATAATCAATAAGTAAAAAAACATGTTTTAAATTAGGTCTATTCATTATGTATTCTTCTATCATAATACCAAATTTTTCTTGTTTTTTATTACTTACAGCAGCATAACCATATCCAGGAACATCCACTAAATAACATAAATCATCTATTTCATAGAAATTAAGTGTTTGTGTTTTACCTGGTTTAGCACTCGTTCTTGCTAAGTTTTTCCTATTAACTAAAGCATTTATAAAACTAGATTTTCCTACATTACTTCTACCTAACATTAAAAATTCGGGCTTGTTATCTGTAGGATATTGTGTAGTTCTAATAGCTACATTAGATAATTCTACTTTATCAAATTTCATTAATATTCTCCTCTTCTTAATATATATTATACAAGAAAAGAGGTTCTTTAGCAACCTCCATTTATTTCATAAGGACTAGAAGAAGACCCATTTCCTGATAACCAAAGTGTACAAGTTTTGAGAGAAATGGCAGGACGAACACCGTTCGAACGGTAGACATAGTTGTAGCTGAGGACGCCAGGGCTGCTAGAACCGGCCACACGCCACGATTCAGCATCGTTGTCATGCCAGCGGTAAGGCGAAAGCAACCACCAGTAAGTACTTCCTGTTATGCTTCCTCCAGCACTATTTAAATAATACCATGCAAATGGACTAGATAATATCGCGATCGATTTTCCTCCAGCATATGCTATTTCATCTGCTGTCATTAGTCCTATTGGATATGTTAGTTTTCCATTTCCTCCTCCTGTTGTACTTCCTGAAAATGCATCTTTTGTATCTTCGCAATCATATGTTGGATTTCCTGCATTTAGTCTTGTATATACATAGTAGTCAAAAGAACTACTAGCATTATAACTTGGTGCTTTTCTATCATTACAATATACTGCTTCTGTACTTATGTATTTTGAGTAACTTGTTAAGTTATTACTATACCATGTATCTATATATGTTTTTATTGTACTATTTCTTGTATTTGTTCTATTTGAAGCAAGTGAGCCACTTGTTCCATACATATATCCCACATACATCGAATCATTAGATGTACTATTGAATTTACTTGTACCTACATAACCACTTGTTGTATCAGGACTTGTTCCTGCATATAATAATCTTACACTTCCATCATGATTTGTTCTTATTATTCTCCA
>CAKOIJ010000031.1 GCA_934086775.1 uncultured Bacilli bacterium
CTCCAGGGACTCGAACCCTGACATATTTCTATACACGATTTTGAGTCGTGCGCGTCTACCAATTCCGCCACAGGAGCGACTAATAATATTATAAACTAATAAAAAAATAATTTCAAGAATAAACTTAATTATGAGTAAGTATGGAAATAATAGTAAGGAAATATTAGAGAACATTAAAAAAGGTGACATAATATTTGTTATCTTTATTTGTGTTTCTATTGCAGGAATAATTGCTAATTCTTATGAAAAGAAATACCATTTACACTTAGATAGTGAAGGCAATAAAAAAGCACATAACATTAGAATGGTTATACTTACTATATCTTTATTAATATATATTTACTTTTTAATTACTAGATTAAGAAAGAAAGTTAATGCAAGTAGTTTTTTAAATAATTTAGATATATTTGCATCTGTTTTGTTTGTAATTGCAGGAGCAGTGTTCTTATATACTGAGTCTAAAGGTGATGAAGAAGAAATAATACTTGAATAATATAGTGTTTTAAACTATAATTAAATATATTGGAGGAATTAAAATGAATTATAAAGAACTTGCTGATTTACTTTACCCTGATGTAAATTTAACAATAGAAGATTTAGAAAAAATGTATCCTAAAAGAAATCTACCTGAAGGAGCAGAAGTTTTGCGTTTTGCACCTAGTCCTACTGGTAGAATGCATATGGGCAATTTGTTCGCGTCTTTTGTACCTGAAACATTTGCTCATCAAAGTAATGGGTTATTTCTTTTAAGAATAGAAGATACAGATTTAAAAAGAACTATTGATGATGGTATTAAATATATAATTGATGACTTTAAAGAATTTAATTTAATAGTTGATGAAGATCCTATTAAGGGAGGCAATTATGGCCCTTATGTACAAAGAGAAAGAATAAATATTTATCATACAGTTTCTAAATATTTAGTAAGCATAGGAAGAGCATATCCTTGTTTTTGTTCTGAAGAAGATTTAAATAAAATGAGAAAGGAACAAGAAGAAAAGAAGGATAGAATAGGTTATTATGGTCATTATGCTAAATGCAGAAATTTAAGTTTAGATGAAGTTAAAAAACATTTAGAAAATAAAGATGAATGGACTTTACGTTTAAAAAGTTTAGGAGATTTTGATAAAAGATTTGTGTTTAATGATTTAATTAAAGGTAATATAGACCTTCCAGAAAATGATATTGACCAAGTATTAATTAAGTCAGACGGAGTACCTCCTTATGCTTTCGCACATGTATGTGATGATCACTTTATGAGAGTAACTATAGTAACTAGAGATGATTCTTATATTAGTTCAGTACCTTTCCATGTTGAATTATGGGATGCTTGTGGTTTTGAAAAGCCTAAGTTTGCACATATTTTACCTATAAATAAAAAAGAAGATGGAAACATAAGAAAACTAAGTAAAAGAAAAGACCCTGAAGCAGCTGTTTCATTCTATCATGAAAAAGGTGTACCAGTAGAGGCTATTAAACTTTACTTTGCAACGCTACTTAATTCAAATTTTGAAGAGTGGTATTTACAAAATCAAGACAAATCCTATAAAGAATTTAACTTTACTTTTGATAAAATGAGTACTAGTGGTTCACTTTTTGATTTAGAAAAACTAATAAGTATTTCTAGAGAATATATTAAAAACTTAAAAGCTAAAGAAGTATTTGAAGGTTTAGATAATTGGTCTAAAGTTTATGATAAAGATTTCAATACTTTAATTAATAAATATAAAGAATATACAATAAATATTCTTAATATTGAAAGGGAAGTAGAAAGACCTAGAAAAGATATTGAATCCTTTAGTGCTGTTAAAAGAGAAGTCGGATATATGTATGATGAATTATTTAACATAGAGGAAAAAACATTTGAAAGAAAAGAATTCTATTCTAAAGAATTACTTGAGTACTACATAAATAATGTTTATGATGAAAATGATGACAAACAGACTTGGTTTAATAAAATAAAAGAAATGTGTCCTTTATTTGGCTTTGCTAGTGAAACTAAAGATTATAAGAAAAATCCAGAAAATTATAAAGGTTCAGTTGCTCAGGTATGTGAAGTTATTAGAGTAGCAGTTACTAACAGAACTAATACTCCAGACTTATATGAAATATTAAAACTTTTAGGAAAAGAAAGAATTAAAGAAAGAATTAACAATTTTTAATTGTAAAAATTAAACGCATATGATAAAATTATATGCGTACATGGCCTGTTGGTGAAATGGTTAACACACAAGCCTCTCAAGCTTGCATTCACGGGTTCAAATCCCGTACAGGTCACCATTTGAATGCTAATCCCCGTTTTTACGGGGGTTTTATTATACTAAAAAATAAAGCGTTTTTGTTTAAATCCAACTTGTAAACTTTATTAAATAAACATTTACTTATTTTTAAATTTATAGTATATTTAATATATTGATGCTAAAAATAGAGGTGTTTTATGGAAGTAAGAGTTAAAGAAATAAAGCGTGTAAATTATTATGATTTAAAATTCACTTTAGAAGAGTGGTCAAGACTAATAGATGAATATGATTTATTGCAAGGAGAAGAGTTTTATAACCTTGTTTCTAATTTTTATGATATAGATTTTAAAGAAAATATAAATAACATGTTAAATGAAAGTAATAGTTTTAATGAGTTCTATGGTAAGCTTTCTATCTTAATAAAGGCTTTTTTACCCAGAGAAAGAATTATAAATGATTTAAAAAAAGTTATTAGAAGTAACAGTTATGAACAAACTAAAACAAAATGTTTACATTAATATATTAATTAATGTAAACTAATATTCAATTATTATTTACATTTTGATATAATTAATAATATAAGGAGGATATATGAAAAACGTTGGAACTATAAGTATTGGAGTTAAAACTCCAGTTATTAAAGAGGGAGACAATCTAAAAGAAATAACTGTAAATAGTGTCTTAGATGCATGTAAAGAACTTAATCTAAGTTTAGAAAATAAAGATGTAGTTGCTATTACTGAAGCAGTAGTAGGCATCAGTATGGGAAATTACTGCACTGTTGATGATATTGTAGTAGATATAAAAAACAAAATGAATACAGAACACTTAGGAATAGTTTATCCTATTTTAAGTAGAAATAGATTTGCTGTTCTTTTAACAGCTTTCGCTAGGAGTACTAAGAAAATTACTATGTTACTAAGCTATCCATCCGATGAAGTAGGTAATGATATTCTTGATAAAGATAGATTAAGAGAAGAAAAAATTCCTCTTAATAATTATATTATGAGTGAACAAGAATACACTAAAAAATTTGGGAACTTTAAACATTTATTTACTGGAGTAAATATGGTGGATTTTTATAGAGATTTATGTAAAAAAGAAAATTGCCAAGTAGAATTTATTTTTTCAAATGATCCTGAAGCAATACTAAAATATACTAATGATGTCTTATGCGCGGATATTCATACTAGAAAAGAAACTAAAGAGTTACTAAAAAGTAAAGGTGCTAAAGTAATTGGACTAGATGACTTGCTAACAGAAAGTGTATGTGGAAGTGGATATAACAAAAAATATGGATTACTTGGAAGTAATAGATCTACCGACCAAAAAGTAAAACTATTTCCAAACGAATGTGAAGACTTTGTTTATTTTATAAAAGATATGTTCAAAGAAAGAACTGGTAAAGATATAGAAGTAATGATTTATGGAGATGGTGCATTTAAAGACCCAGTAGGTAAAATATGGGAACTAGCAGACCCAGTGGTAAGTCCATACTTTACAAGTGGTTTAGAAGGCTCTCCTAATGAAATTAAACTTAAATATTTATCAGATAATAAATACTCAGATTTAAAAGGAGAAGAATTAAATAATAAAATTAAAGAAGAAATTAGAAAAAAAGATAATGATTTAAAAGGCACGATAACTAGTCAAGGTACTACACCTAGAAGATACACCGACTTACTTGGTTCCTTATCTGATTTAACAAGCGGAAGTGGAGATAAAGGTACTCCTGTAGTACTAATTAAAAATTATTTTAAAAATTATGCAGAATAAAACAAGGTAAGAAATTACCTTGTTAATTCTTTTATTAAATCTAATATCTTAGAAGTACTATCTATTTCACTATGTTTTATTAATTTATTTTTCATCGCCCTTATAATAAATGGATAATTTAAACTTAATTTAACCTTTCTAACTAAACTTCTTGGAGTAGTAGTTACTAATGCCATATGATTTTTTTTCATATATCTTTTATTAAAACTTTCTAAACTATTTTGAGGACTTAATAATATTACAGGTTTTTGCATCTGTGACAAATCATTTATAGCTGCACTTCCAGGTTTAGTAATAATCATAGTACTAATATTTATTAAATTATAAATATCTTTTGCATGTCCAAGTACTAAAGTATTTTTTATATTATGATTATGAACAAATTCTTCACATTTATTTTTAAGTTCATTATTTTTTCCACATATTAATATAATATCTATATTAAATTTTTTCTTTATTAATAGTTTAATATGCTCATAACTATTATCATTTGCTAAAAATAAATATATAGGTTTTTTACCACTTAAACTATAGTTCTTTAGTGTATCTTCTTTCTTATTAAGAATTTTCTCTTCTCTAAGAGGAATTCCATATGAATAAATCTTTTTAGGATTAACTTTCTTTTTAATTAGTTCATTCTTAATAATATCATTATGTACTATATAGGCATCAACTTCATCTTTATTAGCAAGCCAAAATTGATGGTTAGTATAATCTGTTATTAATGTAATTACCTTACTATTAATTATATTGATTTTATTATAATATGTTGCTATATAACTAGAATAAAAGTGTGTTGATACTACTAAATCTGGATTAAAGCTCTTAAATATCTTTCTTAATAAATCTGTATCAAAAGCATGAAAAGCATATTTTTCATTTCTATTACTTGCATATCTATTATTAATAAGTCCAAATAAAAGACCATTTAAAAACTCTAAACTAGTATCTTTAAATAAAGAATTACTTAATTTAGCTAGTTTTGTTGAATATTCAGTAATATTTAGTAACTTTACTTCGTAATTATGTTTATCAAGTATATCACTGATATAAAAAGCAGCTACTTTACTTGAACTACTATAAGTTGTATAACTTATTATAACTTTCTTTTTCATAACTTCCTCATTTATAATTATAAAACAAATTTAAAAAAATATCTATCTTTTATATATAAGAACAGAATCTTTTCCGTTTTTATAACTTATACTTTCAAATGCACTTTCAGTTATTTTATTATCAAAAATATAATTCATAAAAGTTATATCAGTTAAAATATCATCATCAATTTTATTTTTAATTCTATCATATAAATAAGCTAAATATATAAAACCATTTTCATTTAAAATATTTGTTAAATTATTAATAGTATCTGTAAATGATAAAATATTTTCTTTAGTATAAAGATTTAAATAACTTGATATATTAGATAAAAATATATAATCATATTTTTTATTTACTTTTTTTGATATTTCATCCAAACTAGCATTTATAAATACAGGATTTAAACCATCAATAGTGGTTTTTAAAGTACCATAGTTTATTTCATTCATATACGGATTATATTTAATTAAAGTTTTTAAAGTTCTTTCATCTTTACTAAATAATTTATCTCTTATAAAATAACCAATATAATTATTAAATAAACTATCCCAAAATAATCTAGAATCCTTACTTAAGTTATTTCTTAGTAATTCATAAGTTTTAATATTAAATGAATTTATATTACTAGAAAAGAATTCGCAAAAAGAATTAAAATCAAGTAATAGTATTCCTGCTTTCTTAAGTTCAAAATAATATTTAACAAAAGGGTTTATATCAAATAAAGTTATATCTTTAGAACCATATAAAAAACTATTTATAACTTGATCAGTACTACTTCCCACAGTAAGAACACTTTTATCCTTTAAATCTAGATTACTCATATATCCCTTAATATTTTCAGTAGTAAATGGGTATAAATAAATAAAAGGCATATTAGTTTTCCCTTCAATTACATCTTTAACTAATTTTAAATTCATTTCTAATTCATTCATAGCTTATATAATAACATAAAACCTTTTAAAAGTATATATTTTATGATAAGATATAAATGTGATTTGTATGAAAGATATTTTTGATGTAGTTAATTATATTAAACAAAATTATAATTTATATAGTAATTGTTTTATAGTTAATAGAGATTTATTTATAATATTAAATAGCTTAGGTTATGAGCATATAGAAATAGATTTGAAAAAAGAAAAAGTAGAAAACATAACTCATTATTCTAGTATTTTTAAAAAAGATAATAAAAGTTACATAGTTGATTTAACTTACTTTGAGTTTTTTACTGATTACTATACATTTGATGGTGGAGATGAAATGCCAAATTTTAAAAACTTTTATACTAATGAAGAGTTAAGTATTTTAAATGAAATTATTACTACAGGTTTAATAGAATATACTCCGTATAATATGGAACTATATTTAAAAGGTTTTAAAATGGCAAGTAAAAGTAGAAGTTTTAAATAAAATATGATATATTATATATAAGGAGTTTTTATGAAGAAATTTATTATTACATTATTAATTTTAGGTTTTATAGCAGTAGGAGGATATTATTTTTATACTAAAGTTTTTAATAAGACAGAAAAAATAGATCCTAGTAAAGATTTTTATGTTGAAGTAACTAACGAATATATAAATATTAGAGAAGAAAGTAAACAATTATCTAATAATTTGGGAAGAGTTAAAAAGGGAGAAAAATATCTAGTTTATGATGTTAATAGTAGTGATGGAAGCTATATTTGGTATAAAATAAAATATGACAAAGATAAATATGGGTGGATTGCTAATAAGAAGGGAAGTCCTTATTTAAACGAATATAATAATCCTGAAGATGTATCTAATCCTACAATTAAAATACTTTATTTACCTTATCAAGCCAAAAATATAAATTCAATTGGTTTTGAAAATTTAGAAGTATGGGATGATAAAGGAACACCTGAAATTACTTATGAAATTTATCATGAAGTAAAAGAAAGTGAAGGAATAGATCAGTACTGGATACTTTATACAGTTACAGATGGGGTTGGTAAAACAGCTCAAAAGCTTGGTAGTATTGAATTTGAAACTAAACCAAGTGAATATTTAGTAAAAGATTTTTATAAAGAATATAAATAACTATATTCTTTTTTTAATTGTTTTTAGTTTAGTTTAATATTTATAAATATAATTAAAAATCGTTGAAACCATTGATTTATTAATTGAAATTGCTATAATATATATTATATTTTTGTTAAGGAGAAGCATTATGGATAAAAACAAATTAATCAAAATTAAGAAAAGATTATTAGCATTAGGATTGACAGGGGTAATACTTGGAACTACTGGCTGTGCTAGTAATAAAGATGAAAATGGGGTTCCAAAAATTTTCCCTATTTCTTCTGAATACTCTAATATAGAAGATTATTATAAATATGCAATACAAAGTGGTGAAGCAGTGCAACTATATAACAGTGCAAATGTATATTTACTTTTCAATAAAGAAACATATGAAGTAAGTGAATATATATATTATAAAAGAGATGTTTTAGGAAGCCATGTTGAGTTATATGATTTAACAAATGAAAACATGATATTTTATTCTGATGGTATAAATACAATGTATAATAAAGAATATTACAAATATTTAATAGAAAATAATTATCAAGTTTGTCTTACTGAAGTAAGTGACTATGTTGAAGGACATATTAGTAAAGAATACTATTCTTTAGATGAAATAAAAGAGTTAGAACTACAAATTGTTGAAAGTTTAAAAATAATTAACTTTGCTAAAGTTAAAACAAAATAAAATATTATAGACAACTATTTATTATAGGAATAATTTATATTATAAATATCATTTTAGTCATTGTATTTATAATTTTTGTGAGGTCATAACAAATTTAAAACGAATAATTAAGTAGATAAAGAACAAAAAAACTAACCAGAAATGGTTAGTTTTATTACTCTCAAATTTACAAAAGTTCAAGTTTTATATCAGTTTGGTACCATAAAGGTTGAAGTCGGACAACCTCTAATTATCTAAATTGTAGGTTGTAATAAACTACTAACTGATATAAGTATACCACGGAAATATAAAAAAATAGTAAAAACATTTATTTCAGTAAATCTCGGTAAAAGTCAATATTTTGCCGAGATTTACTTTAAAATTATATTAGGTGATGAAAAATGATTTATAGTAATAAAGTTGTGATTTCTAAATAAAAAAATAATTATCGATTTTCTTCATCTACTTCTATAGCATCCCATGAATGCATCTCACTTTTTCCAATTCTATCTCTTATAACATCTGTGTAATGATATGTACCATCTTCTCCAACATATTTTAAATCATGTTTATGTGCCATACTTGTAAATATTTCATTCATACTTTTTCCACTTGCTAAATCATCGGTATATTTACCAGTTAATTCCAAAAATTCTTTTAATTGATTTAATTCACAATTATGTTTTTGTACTTTGAATTTTTCATATAATTCTCCAATTGTAAACTTTCTATCATAATCATTTCTTTTTGTAATATAGTTTATAAAATCCAATACTCATTAAACATGTAATGCGCATATGCGGTTGTAATTTTGAATTATACACAAGGGACTTATATGGCATATGCTTATGCTAAATTAAATCCAGGTGAAGAATCACAAGTTCAGGTAGTTAACAAAAAAATACTAGAAATTAGAAAAATATAATCTATACTAAATTATGAATAATTAATTGATATTGGAAATAATATTATAATGGTAGTGCGAAAAGGTCCATGGATTGACTTTAAATAAAATTTGTGCTACAATTTAATTACTCAATGACCAAGGGTTATATGAGTCCTGGAGACGCAACTTTTATTAGTTGCGTTATCCGTTTATATTAAAATGAAAAGTCTCTTAATTTGTTTAAGAGGCTTTTTTATATTTATTATATTCTTTCAATACTTTTGCTAGATAGCCAGGTTCATCAATTAGATATGAACTAATTATATACATATCATTTTTATTTTTTTCAAGGATAATTATATAACTATATAAATCGTCATTATATAATAATTTAGTTCTTTTAGTATTTTTATATGGAGCAGTCCATATTTTTATTTTGTTACATCCTAAATCATCACAAGTAGGACAATTTAAATAATTTTTTATCATTGGGGCAATATAATTTATAAAATATGCACGAGACTCTTTCATTCTGATTTTTATTCCAAAGTTTTTTTGAGTTTTAGTAGTTAAATGAAAGAATCCTTGCATTCTGTTATCTTCAAACGGTGTAGTGAATACTTTAATGTTCATTCCATTTAATTTTAAATCACCATAATATATATTTTTTATAAAATAATCATATAATTCATCATCTGTAGTAGTTTCAGGTAGTGGACCATTTAGTCCACATTTATTTTTAGTAGGTATCATTCCTTGATTTCCACATAAATATATTAAATTTGGTATTACTACAGTATGATGTTTCATTCAAATCATTTTGATATAACTTTTTGATTTCAGATATGATATTTAGTTTTACACTATTTTTAGACAAATTTCTATAATGATATGATAATGCTCCAATTAAAATATCATTTATTTGTAATATAGAAGATTCATAAGATCTAATTGGCTGAACTTTTTTAATAGTCTTTTTATTTGTATCTTGCATTTTAATTCTCAAATAATCAAGCATTACTTGATGATAATAATATGAATTGGTATCTTTTATATCAGGATATATATTATATGAATTACCTGGAATAATAATATATTTTAACATTTCGTAATATGCTTTGTGATAAAATTCATTTTCTGTTTGATTATATTTCTCATGGTCTAATTTTGTTTTATCAATAACCATAACTCTAAATTTTAAATCATCATTGTTAAAAAAATAATTAATAATATCTAAATATAATTTTTCCGTTTTTTTATCAATCTTATTCCATTTTAATTCTATTTTATTAGAAATATTATAATTTTCCTTTAAATGTTCAATATATTCATTAACTTTTTTTGATTTGTTTTTTGGACAATATACTGCTCCAATTAACATATACTTACTATCATTACTTACAAGATGACAACTTTCATCACAATAAACATTGTATTCCATATGAATCCTCCTTTTGATTATTTATTATATCACAAATTATGTATTTAATCAGCCAATGTTTCAATAAAAATAGAAATTATATTATATTTGTATCGACACATACACTACCAAAATCGTATATAAGAAGTCTTTTTTTATCAACAAAATCACTATAAAAAGCACTTCTAAAGTGAATTTGTTTAACTTCATATTTGTTTCCTTTAAGTTCTAATTCTATATCTTCAATATAAAAAGTATAATAAGATATAGGTAGTTTAACTTTGTTAATAAGGTCTCGTTTTAAAATTATATCTTCAGTAGTAAAGTTTAATTGTCCTGATTGACAAGTTTTCTGATATGAATTAATCGTTTCAATTTTATTTTCAATTAATTGTAATTATTCTTTAATAATATTTACCATAATACCATCCTTTCTTTTAGGGTAGTTTTGATAACACAAAAAAACTAACCAGAAATGATTAGTTTTATTATTCTTGAATTTATAAAAGTTCAAGTTTTATATCAATTTGGTAGCGACGGGGGGAATCGAACCCTCAACCTCACGGGTATGAAAAATAAGCCCTAAATTAAATTACCGTTTATTTTTTACCGTTTCCCTTATTAAATAAGGCTTCGCTCC
>CAKOIJ010000032.1 GCA_934086775.1 uncultured Bacilli bacterium
TCAAAAAGTAACTGACATTTATGCTACAAGTATAGATTATGATCCTAAATCTCCTATATCAATCGATTTCTTTAAAAAGGTTCAAAATAAAATGCACTTTGCCGTATCAAAACAAACAGCAGCAGAAATTATATATAATAGAGCAAATTCAGAAAGGAAACATATGGGACTGACTTCTTGGAAAAAATCTCCTAATGGAAAGATAATGGAATCAGATGTTGTAGTTGCAAAAAATTATTTATCTAAAGATGAAATAAAAGATTTAGAGGGAATAGTTAGTGCTTTTTTAGAAATAGCAGAAAATAGAGCTAGAAGACATATTCCAATGACCATGGAAGATTGGGTTAACTTAATGGATAAATATTTATTACTTGATGATAGGGATATATTAAAAGATGCTGGTAAAATATCGCATGAAATAGCCTGCGATAAAGCCTTGACAGAATTCGAAAAGTATCGAATAAAGCAAGATAAATTGTATGAATCAGATTTTGATAATTTTTTAAATGAAACAAGAATGATAGAAAATGGAAGTGATTAAAATGGATATGTATCAAAAAAGAAAAATTAGAGCAGAAAAGAAAAATAATGAAAATAAAAAAGAAACACAAAATCAAATGAATATTAATTGGTATCCAGGCCATATGGCTAAGACAAAAAGACAAATAAAAGAGAGGATAGATTTAGTAGATGTAGTTATTCATGTGATAGATGCAAGAGTTCCTAAAAGTTCTTTTATTAGTGATATAAATGAATTTACTAAAAACAAAGAAAAGATATTAGTGTTCAGTAAATATGATTTATGTGATAAAGATGAAACTTTAAAATGGAAAAAATATTATGAAGGTTTAGGTTATGTAGTTATTTTAAGTGAAATGGAATCTAATGATGTAAGAAAGAAAGTAATAGAAGCTATAAATACTCTTATGCAAAAGGTAAATCAGAAGAGAAAAGAAAAAGGTTTATTAAAAAAGAAAGCTAAGGTAATGGTAGTGGGGGTTTCTAACGTAGGAAAAAGTACTTTAATAAATAAACTTGTTAATAAAAAAGTACAAGAAGTAGGTAATAAGCCTGGTGTAACAAAGAGTATAAATATGATTAAAATAAATGATGAAATAGATTTAATAGATACTCCAGGTGTACTTTGGCCAAAGTTTGAAGATGAAATAACTGCTTTAAATTTAGCAAGTATGACAGTTATTAAAGAAGAAGTGCTTCCAATAGATGAGGTATGTATTTATATTTTAAATACACTTAACTCATATTATAAAGACATTCTAAAAAAGATATTTGGAATAGAGTATTTTGATGAAGAAGAAATATATGAACTTTACGAAAAGATTGGAAAATATAAAAACTATCCTAAAGTAGGTGGAGAGCCTGATTTTGATAGAATAAATTTATTTATAATTAATTCTATTAAAAACGGAACACTAAAGGGTATCACTTTTGATAGAAAAGGTAATTAAAATAAAAAGATATAAAGCTTATTGATATGTTAATATGAGGAGAGTATTATGAAGAATATTTTTGTGGGTGGAGTTAGTAAATCAGGGAAAAGTACTTTTAGTAATATAATAAAAAATGTTTATTATAACCATATACCTCTCGATTACTTTGTTTCAAGTTTTAAGAGGAATTTTCCTGATACTAATATTACAAGTAACGTTGTTGTAAGCAAGACTTCCAGTAAGAATTTGAGTTTGTTTTTATCTAGAGTTATTGAAATAATAGACAGTACTGATGAAAAATTTATAATTGACAGTGCTCATATTTTGCCAGAAGACATTAATGTTTATTTAGATAGAGATAAATGGGATATTTATTATTTGGGATATCCTAATATTGACAAGGAAAGCAAAGTTAAAGATATAAGAAAATATGAAACAGAAGAAGATTGGACTTATAAGAAAAGTGATAAAGAACTACTTGATATATTTGATAAATTAATACTTTTAAGTAAAGATGAACAGAAAATGTGTGAAAAACTTGGTATTAATTATTTAGATGTAAGTAAGAATGTAATGGAGGCATTAAATGAAAATAAATTTAATTAAAAAAAGTATTGCAGCATCATTATTAATTTCACTTGGTAATTATGTACTTCTTAAAATAAGTAATCCTCTAGGCCCTTTTCTTTTTTCATTTGGACTTTTAGGCGTGTGTTATTTAAATCTAAATCTTTTTACTGGTAAATGTGGTTTTATTTTTGAAAATAAGATTAAAGTAATAGATATTTTAATTATTCTTATAGTTAACTTAATATTTGGATATTTATTTGGTTATTTATATTCCTATGTTGATAAATCATTAGTTCAAAGTGCTTTATTAAAAGTAAGTACTTATGAATTTTCGTTTAGTTTCTTTGTAAAATCTTTTATGTGTGGAGTTATTATGTATTTAGCAGTTAAAATGTATAAAGAAAAAACTGCTTTGGGTATAATTTTTGGAGTACCACTATTTATATTTTCTGGTTTTCAACATTCTATCGCTAATATAATTACTCTTGGTGTTGCTAGTACTTTTGATTGGTCTATTATACTTTGTATTTTAGGTAATTTTATTGGTTCTTTATTTGTTTGGTATATTTCTACTGACTATAAAATAGAGAAAAGGGTTAAAAAGTGTTGAATTTACATATAATGTTGTGGTAAAATATTAATTGCTTTGAAAAATAATCACACTTAGGAATTTTACTTACTAGTGCTCTAAGAGTGTAAGTATTTAGAACTGGGTGGAAGAAAAAACGAAAGGAAGAGTGATATTTATGGCAGTAGTGTCAAAAAGTTATTTATTAGAAGCAGGTGTTCATTTTGGACATCAAACTAAAAGATGGAACCCTAAAATGAAGGAGTACATCTTTACATCAAGAGATGATATTTATATTATCGATTTAGAAAAAACAGTTGGTAAACTAGAAGAAGCTTATGCAGCTTTACTAGAAGCAACTAAAGATGGAGGAAAAGTACTATTTGTTGGTACTAAAAAGCAAGCTCAAGAAGCATCAATTGAAGAAGCAACTAGATGTGATGGTTACTATGTAACTGAAAGATGGCTTGGCGGAACATTAACAAACTTTAAGACTATTAGAGAAAGAATTAATAGACTTGATAAGATTGAAAAAATGAAAGAAGAAGGTAAGTTTGAATTACTTCCTAAGAAAGAAGTTGCTAAGTTACAAAAAGAATATGATAAATTAAATAAGATATTATGTGGAGTTAGAAAAATGACTAAACTTCCTAATGCAGTAGTAGTTGTAGATCCTAGAATTGAACTTAATGCAGTTAGAGAAGCAAAGAGACTTGGAATACCTACATTTGGTATAGTTGATACAAATAGTGATCCAGATCTAGTAGATTATGTAATTCCAGGTAATGATGATGCTGTAAGAGCTGTTAAAGTTGTACTTGGGGTACTTGCTAATGCAGTTTGTGAAGGTAACAATTTACCTCTAGAAGATTATGTAACTGAAGAAGAATTTACTAAAGTTAAAAGAAAAGATACTTCTAAAGAAGAAGTTAAAATTATAGAAAAAGAAGTTGAAGAAAAAGAAGAAGTAAAAACTAATTATGAAGATATGAAACTTAGTGAACTTAAAGTTATTGCTAAGGAACAAGGTATTAAAGGTTATTCTTCAATGAAAAAAGATGAGTTATTAAAAGCTATTAAATAAGGAGAGATCAAAATGGATATTAAAGCAAGTGATGTAAAAGCTTTAAGAGATATTACTGGTGCAGGAATGCTTGATTGTAAAAAAGCACTTGTTGAAACTAATGGTGATATGGATAAGGCTGTTGATTATTTAAGAGAAAAAGGCATAAGCAAAGCAGCAAAAAAACAAGATAGAATTGCTGCTGAAGGTTTAGCTGCTATATATTGTGAAGGAAATAAAGCAGTAATACTTGAAGTTAACTCTGAAACTGATTTTGTAAGTAAAAACAGTGAGTTTGTTTCTATGGTTGAAACTATTGGAAATGCTATTTTGAATAGTGAAGTAAAAGAAGTAGAAGAAGCTCTTAATTTACCACTTGAAAATGGTACTGTTAATGATTTAATTATTAATGAAACTGCTACTATTGGAGAAAAATTAAGTTTGAGAAGATTTACTCTAGTTACTAAAAAAGATGATGAAGTATTTGGTAAATATATTCACATGGGTGGAAGAATTGCTTCTTTAGTAGTAGTAACTGGAAGTAATGAAGAAGTAGCAAAAGATGTAGCAATGCAAAGTGCGGCTATGAGACCTAAATATGCTAAAAGAGAAGATGTTCCAGTTGAAGAAGTTGAGCATGAAAGAACTGTTTTAACTGAACAAGCTCTTAATGAAGGTGCTAAAAAAGAATTTGTAGATAAAATAATTGCAGGAAGATTAAATAAATTTTATGCAGAGATTTGCTTAGTAGAGCAACCATTTGTTAAAGATGGTGACATAACAGTAGGTACTTATTTAGAAAAGAATAACTCTCTAATTAAAGCAATGGTTCGTTATGAAGTGGGCGAAGGAATGGAAAAAAGAAATGATGACTTCGCTAGTGAAGTTATGAGTCAAATTAATAATGCGTAAAAGAAAAAGCAAAAAGAATAAGTTAATTAAAGGAAGCCTGTCAATATTACTAGGCTTTCTTTTTGTTTTCTTAACATATGTAGATATAAATATTGATAAAAGTAAAAATAATTTAATTACTTATAATAATAAATTATTTAATTATATTGGTGCATCTGAATTATTAAATGTTTTGGATAAAGAAAAAGGTGTTATTGTAGTTGTAAACGATAGGAAGGATATAAATAGACTCATAAATATACTTTTAACACTAAATGTTAATGAAAACATTTATGTATATAATTCTAGAGAAGATGAAATTATTCTTGAACTTACTGAAAAGGAAATTATAGTAAAACAAAAACCTTCAAAAGAATATGAAAAGTTATTAAATAAATTAGGATCTTTTACTGATAGATATTTAGTTTCTACTCCGAGTGGAAATTATATTGAAACAGAATATTATAAAATTTATACACCGATGGTTTTATTCGTAAATAATGGAGAAATAGTATTTAGTAATTATATTCATGATAGAAAAGTAGAAGATGATGAACTTAAAACTGTTTATATGAAAGGGTTAAATTTATTAGAAACCGGTAAATTTAGTTAAATTAAACTTTACACAAAATGTGTAAAGTTTAATTTTTTTATAAAAAATTATCATTTTACTCTTTACTTATTAAAAGTAATAATGTAAAATAGTGGTAGACAGTGGAGAGAAGTGGAAGAAAGTGGGGGACGCTTATGCTAATGGGTGAGTTTCATCATAGTATAGATGATAAGGGTAGACTTATAATTCCTTCTAAGTTGAGAAATGAATTAGGAGTAGAAGCTGTTATCACTAGAGGACTAGATAAATGCTTATTCATTTATTCTAAAGAAGAATGGACAAAGATAGCAAGCGAACTTAAAACTTTACCTTTTACTAAGACTGCTGCTAGAAATGTAAGTAGATTTTTCTTAAGTGGAGCATCTACTACATTATTCGATAAACAAGGTCGAATAAACATTCCAGCACCTTTAACTAGTTATGCAAATCTTACTAAAGACTGTGTAATAATAGGTGTAAATGAAAGAGTTGAGGTGTGGGATAAAGAAGCGTTTGATGCTTTCATGAATGAAAATATGGATAGCTTTGCTGAAATGGCAGAAGACTTGTTTGCTGGAGGAATGTAATGCATAAAAGTGTTTTATTAAATGAAAGTATTGAATATTTAAACATAAGACCAGATGGAACATACATTGATGCAACACTTGGGTATGCTGGTCACTCAGGGGAAATACTAGCGAGATTAGAAACTGAGGGGTTCCTATTCGCCTTCGATCAAGATGTTGATGCAGTTACTTATAGTACAAATAAATTGAGTGCTATAGGAAATAACTTTAAAATTTTTCATACAAATTTTAAAAATATGAAAGGTTTTATTAACACTAAAGTAGATGGTATACTATTTGATTTAGGTGTTAGCAGTCCACAACTTGATCAACAAGAAAGAGGGTTTAGCTTCCATAAGGATGCGCCTCTTGACATGAGAATGGATAAGAGAGAGAAATTATCTGCTAAAGAAGTTGTTAATACTTATTCTTTAGAAAAACTTATAGACATTCTCTATGTATATGGAGAGGAAGCAAATGCTAAATCTATAGCTAAGGGGATAGTTAGTTCTAGACCAATAAACTCTACCCTAGAACTAGCGGAAGTTATAAAAAATAACGTTCCCCTTAGCTATAGAAGAAAAGGAAATCCGTGTAGGAAAACATTTCAAGCTATTAGAATTGAAGTTAATAATGAACTTGGAATACTTGAAAAAAGTTTATTGGATGCATTTAGTTTACTAAATAAAGGTGGAAGGCTATGTGTTATAACTTTTCATAGTTTAGAAGACAGAATAGTTAAAAATACTTTTAATAACTTATCTAAAGAAAGTGAACTTGCAAAAAAACTTCCAGTTGTTCCTGATGAATTAAAACCAAAAGGAAAACTAATAACTAAGAAACCTATCGTGCCTACAGAAGAAGAATTAGAGTTAAATAAGAGAAGCAGAAGTGCTAAATTAAGAGTAATAGAAAAATTATAGAAAGAGGGAATAAAAGTGGCTAAGAAAAAGAAAGTTAAATTACTAAAAGGAGAAAAAACTTTAGTTTTATTAAGTGTTTTATTAATTCTTGGAAATATTTTTGGTACATCTTTTTCTATGGCGCTTCTTTCTAAAACTAATATAGAAGTAGAAAGTATGAGAAGAAAAATAGATAAGCAAGCTATGTTAAATCAAAGTTTAGAAATGAAAATAAATGAACTTGCAAGTTTGGATAATGTAGAAACTGTTGCAACTACTTATGGACTGGAGTATAATAATAGTAATATAAGAACTATAAATGAGTAGGAGGAAATTATGAAAAAAACTAGAACTGTAAAAATTAGTAAACTTTTTTTACTTTTCTCAGTTTTTTTATTTGTAGTTATAATTTTAAAACTTTCATATGTAGTATTAAGTCCTAAAGTTGATGGAATTGATTTAAAAGCTTTTGCAGAAAATAGAAATACTATTAAAGAAAACATTGTTGCTAAAAGAGGAACAATTTATGATAATTTAGGTAATACACTTGCTGTAAATGTTAATTCTTATACAGTAATAGCATATTTAAGTGAAAAAAGAACTACTGATATAGAAGATCCTAAACATGTAGTAGATAAGGAAACAACTGCTAAGAAGTTGAGCCCTTTAATAAATATGACAGAAGAAAGAATAGTTAAACTTCTTAGTACTGAGAATGTTTATCAAGTGGAACTAGGTCCTGGGGGAAGAGGTATAACTGAACTTTTAAAAGAAGAAATAGAAGCACTTGAACTCCCTGGTATAGATTTTATTAAAAGTGTAAAGAGATATTATCCTAATAGAAATTTTTTAAGTTATACTCTTGGTTATGCAAAAACTAAAGAGAATGGAGAAGTAATAGGAGAAATGGGACTAGAACTAAAGTTTAATGATTTGTTAACTGGTGAAAATGGTTCTAGAACATATCAAAGTGATATTTATGGATATAAAATTGCTAATACTAATGAAGAGATAGTAGAAGCAAAAGATGGTAAAGATATTTATTTAACGATAGATACAAGTATTCAAATGTTTACTGAACAAGCTATGAAAGTACTTGAAAGTGCTTCATACTTAGAATGGGCTACATTAAGTGTAATAAATGCTAAAACAGGAGAAATATTAGGAGTTAGTTCTAGTCCTAATTTTGATCCTAATACTAAAAATATAACTAGTTATTATGATCCCTTTGTTAGTTATACCTATGAACCGGGTAGTACTATGAAAATATTTAGCTTTATGTCTGGTATAGAAAGTGGACTATATAATGGGGATGAGGAATATAACTCAGGTACTATTAAAGTGGGAGATTACACTATTAAAGACTGGAATGGATATGGATGGGGAAAAATTACTTTTGACCAAGGTTTTTGGGGTAGTTCTAACGTTGCTAGTACATTATTAGTTCAAAGAACAGGAAGAGATAGATTAAAAGATTTTTATCAGAAACTAGGTTTTGGTTCTAAAACAGGGATTGACTTACCTAATGAACAGGAAGGTAAAATTAATTTTAATTATGAAATAGAAGTAGTTAATGCATCTTTTGGACAAGGTATGAGTGTAACTCCGGTACAAATGGTTCAAGCATTTACTGTGCTTGCTAATGATGGTGTTATGATAAAACCTTATATAGTTAAAAAAATAATTGATACCAATAGCAATAAAGTAATCTTAGAAAATAAAAGAGAAGAAATAAGAAAAGTATTTAGTAAAGAGACAACTGATAAAATGAGAGATATGATGTGGAATGTTGTTAATAGTGACTTTAAAACTGCTTCAGGTAAAAGTTATAAGACTAAAAATGTTATTACTATTGGTAAAACAGGAACTGCACAGATAGCTAGTAAAGATGGAGGATACTTAAAAGGAAGTACAGATTATGTAAGAAGCTTTGTTGGTTTATTTCCAGATAATGATCCTGAAATAATGGTTTATTTAGCAGTAAGTAAAATAAGTAATTCTAAACTTACTAGTCAAGCAGTTAAGCAATTAATTGAGGATGTTAGTACATATCTAGGAATAGTAAAAGAAGAAAAGAATGAATATTCAAATTATAAATTAAATTCTTATATTAATAAAAATACAGACAAAGTAAAAGAAGAATTAAAAGGCAATTACTTAGATGTTATTGTTATTGGAGATGGTGATAAAGTAATAAAGCAATATCCATCTAAAAATAGTATAGTTAATGCTAATGATAAAGTGTTTTTACTTACTAATTCAAATACTTATAAGTATATAAATGTAGATAATTGGTCAAGAAATGATTTAATTAACTATGGTAATTTACTTGGAGTTACTTTTACATTTGATGGCTATGGATATGCAGTTAACTCTAATACAAAAGGTAAAGAGGTAGTTAAGGGAGAAACAATTAATATTACTTTAAAAACTAAATATAATGAAGAAATAACTACTGAAGAAGAAAAAACGACATAATTTTTAAATAAAATATAGTAAACTTATCATGGTGAGTAATTATGAGAGTTTACTATATTTTTTTAATTAAAAAAGAAGTTTATAATATAACTAAAGATAATCCTGAGAGTTTATTTAAATTACTTGAAAGTATAAATCTTTTAGATAAAAAAGATTTATCTTTAGCTTTTAAAATGTTTGATAAATTATGTAAAAAAATACCTAAAAAGAATTTAAATAAATTAATAAAAGATTCATGTACTGAAAATTTAAATTATTCTTGTTACTTTGATAATCATATAATAAATGATTTTCTTAATAATGAAACAACTAAATTAATAGTATATAATAGTCATATTAAAGTAAAATCCAATAGTACTATTCCAACATTTTTTAAATGCTTAAATAATATACCTTATTTATTTGTAGTAGATTTTACTAATGTAGATTACTTTTACTTAAAAAATATTTATTCAAGATAGTTGTATTTTATTAAAATATTTTATATAATTAAATATGTAGGGAGGATAAATCTATGATTTGGGATATATTATATGTATTAATTGGTTTAGTAGTAGGTGTAGTTGTAGGTTTTATAATTGCTAAAAAACTTATGACAAAAGAACTTAAGAAGAACCCGCCAATTAATGAAGAAATGATTAAAACATTAATGAAAGGAATGGGTAGAACACCCAATCAAAAGCAAGTTAATCAATTAATGAAACAAATGAATAAGTTTCAATAAGATATAATACCACAAAAAGTACAAGAAAATAGCACTTGTAATACCATTCTTTTTGTGGTATTATTTTATTGTAGGAAGCTACAAATAACAAAGGAGAGACAGAACATGAAAAGCAATAGTCCACTTGTACAAAATAAAGTACTAGGGGGGGGGGTTATTATTAATAACTAGTAAACCTTCTAGTTTTTCATGTGCTTTAAATAGATAGATTTTTTAATCTATCTATTTTTAGTGTCTAAAAAAGAAAAGAGGTTAGTATGAAAAGAAAATTATTTATAATATTAAGTACTTTAGTTTTAATCATAACTTTATTATTATCTTTTGTGTTTAAAGATAATAAAGAAAATAA
>CAKOIJ010000033.1 GCA_934086775.1 uncultured Bacilli bacterium
CCTTTTTTATTTATGATAACAAAAAATGTAGACTGTGTCTTTTTTAGACTGTCTACATTTATTTTATCACTTCAATTGGTGCTTCTTTTATTTAATATACTTATTATAAAACTCTTCTAAATTATATGTATAAATTATACCATTATCATTATTTATTACTTCTGTTACACTATCATTTTTATTATAAATTAACATTGGTGAAGTTTTTATTTCATCTTTTATTTTTGGAAATACTTTTTTAAGAACTTCTTGATAATCTTTATTATTTGTAACATCTACATATATAAATTTATCTAGTATATCTTTATCCTTTAAATATTTAAAAAGCCTCTTTTCTACATTATAAACTTCCCTATCATTAGTATGTCCTATATAAACTATAACTTCATTCATCTCTCCTACTACTGTAGATAGTTCTTCTAATTTAACTTCTTCTACTTTACCACTAAGAGGACTATTAGATAGTTTATTTTCTTTATATACTTCACTCCACTTTTTTAAATAAAGTGTTAAAGCTAGCACAAATATAAACATTATTCCTAAAATTATATAGTTTTTCATTGGTACTTTTTTCACTTTCTTCACCTAAGATAATTCTATCATAAAAAGAGATTCATTTCAATTAAAATGAATCAATATTTACTCTTAGATTTTTAATACCATCACTATATGCTTTAGCTTGAATAATAGTTTTAAGAGAATTAGCCACTACTCCTTGCTTACCTATTACACGTGGCATATCGCTTTCACTAACAAGTATTTCAAGAAAACTTCCTTCTTCACTGTCAAATTTCTTTACTTTTACAAGATCAGAATCATTTGCGATATTCATAACTAGGTATTCAGCAAATTCTTCTACTGACATTACTTATTATTCTTAGAATCATGAAATTTTTTCATAATTCCAGCCTTACTTAATAGATTTTTAACAGTGTCTGTAGGCATAGCCCCATTCCCTAACCATTTAAGAGCAACTTCTTCATTAATAGTTATTTTACCATCTTCAAGTGGACTATAAGTACCAACTAATTCGATAAAACTTCCATCTCTTCTATCATGACTATCTGCTGCTACTATTCTGTAATATGGTTTCTTTTTAGAACCCATTCTTTTAAGTCTTAATTTTACCATAAAGTGTTACCTCGCTTTCTATATATAATATTACCACTAAAATATTTACCTGTCAACCTTTTTTGGTTTACACTATAAATAATTTTCATTTATTTGATTATCCACTATATTATTTATTTCTTCTGTACTAACTGTTTCATCAATAATATCAAAATCTTCATAGTTACTATCCATTATTTGAACTCTTACTTTTGTATCGCCTATTATTTCTATACCTAAACATTTTTCAATCTCATAGTTTATTTTATTATTACTTGAACTAACATCTACTACAACTGGATTTTTTAAACTAGTTATTATTATTTCACTATCATTTGTTAAAGTATTTTCTCCATTTAAATGGATAGATACAGTTTCCGTATAATTAATTTTTCTAGCATCTACACTTGTTTTAGTATTATTATCATAACTATACCAAATGTTAACATCAAATGAACCAGTTATTTTTACTTTACCATTATCATTTTCACCTTTCATAGTGTGGTTTATTACCCAGCAACCTAAAACTGTATCTATTTTATCTGTAGTAAAAAGTTCATATTTATTTCTAAAAGTTTTCTTTCCTTTACCTATGACAGCTTTAGTAACAATCTCTTTAAACATTTACTTCACCCATTAATAATATATGACAAATACCCACTTTGTTTACACTTCTATTTAAATTATCTTTTAAATATGATAAAATTAAAATGGTGAGACTTATGAATATAGATGAAATTATAGAAAATGTGCTTGGTGAAGAATTTGAAAGTACTAATAAAGATATTTATAAAAATATTATCACTTTTCTAAAAAAATTAAATGAAGAATTTATTCTTGTAGAAGAAGGAATTACTTTAGATGTTTTAGGAAAAGTATTAAATAAGAAAGAAAAAATAAATTTAAAAATTAACTATACTAAAAACACTCTTAAAACTACATATGTTTTTAAAAAGTTAAATAATCTTATAATAAATAATTTACCAAGAAGTATTAAAAGTATGACTATACCAGTAGATTTTGTTAGTAATAATTTAGAGGCTCTTAAAGAATTTAAAAGTTTAGAAGAAATAAGTTTTAATAGTTATAGATTTTTAACTAGTGAAGAGTTAAAGTTTTTAAGTGAAAATACTAGTATTAAGAGGATTAACTTTGGTGGATATATCTTTAATATTGAAGACTACAAAGGTTCTATTTTTGTAAGTACTAGTAACGATAATAAGATATTATTTGATGATATTGTTATAAATAATAATAAGGAAAATTCTAATATTAAAGAGAATACTTTAGAAGTTAAATCTATTAATAATTTTAACATAGAAGATTTAGATAAAGTTTTTCCTTATATTAAAAGTAATATAAATAAAGTTAAAGTTAAAACTAATACTGGAGAATATTCTATAGATATAAGTGGTAAAGACATATCTATAGAAGTTACTGATCCTGATATGAATATATCTGCTTATTTATTTAATTATTTTAAGAATAAAGGATATAATGTAAATGATGTATGTTTTTGCTTAACTGACTTTATGAGAAATCCTGTTGTTAAAGATTATACTGATTTTGATTATTCTTTACTTGATAGTTTAAGTACTTTAGTAAATCTTAAAGTAAATTATGAAGGAAATACTAAAACTTCTTCTTATGATGATTTTAAAGGTTTAGTTATGAGTATGAAGTGGTACAGAAGTTTACTTAATGATTACGATTTATCTCCAGTAGAAAAGTTAGCTTTTGGCTATGACATTATGAAAACTTTTGAATATAAAGAAGCAACTAATGAGGATGTTTTTGAATCTAGAGAACCATATAAGATAATTAAAACAGGTAATATAGTATGTGTTGGTTATACTAATATGCTTGCTGCAATATTAAAAGGTACTGAAGGAATTAGTTTTACAGATTTTAGTGTTAGTTGTTATAAGGAAGATGACAAGACTCTTTCAGGATATCATAGTAGAGGATTAGTAAAAGTAGATGATGATAAATATGATATACATGGAGTGTATGTGGTAGATCCTACTTGGGATAGTTATAAAAAGAATGGAAATAAATGTTTAGGTAATGATTATACTGCACTTGATTTATATACTTACTTTTTAATTAGTCCAGAGGACTATAAAAAAGTCTTCCCACACGACAGTGTACCAAATTTCTTTAAGAAGGATTATGAGTATTTAAATCTTAATATGGATAATCTAGATAGTTACAATGAATTAAGTGATAAAGATTTTACTGATAAAGATTTATTTACTTTTAATTTTAAAGAATTATTTGATAGTAGTGTTAGTAATGAAAGAAAACTTGAATATTTGAAAGGTAAAAAATTAGACAAGAAAACTATAATGGAAATTGTTAGAAATACTAGATTAGCTGAAGGTTTTAGTAAAGAAAATGTAGACAAGGAAATGGATAAAATTCTTGAATATTATAATAAACTTTCTAATTTAGAAATAGATAGTCTTACTGGTAAGATAAAATAAATGGAAACGATTTTGTTTCCATTTATTTTTCTATATAAGTTCCATTTAAGCTAAAACTTTTTGCTTCATCTATTTTAACATCTACTATTTTTCCAGTGATATTTTTGTTACTTGTTATGTTAACTAACTTCATATTTTCAGTGTATCCCATATATTTAGTATTATCTTTTTCACTTAAAGATAATACTAAGCATTTTACAGTTTTACCAAGCATCTCACGATTTCTTAAATTACTCCATTTGTTTACCACTTCATTTAATCTATGAAGTCTTTCATTTTTTTCTTCTAAAGAAGTATTATCTTTAAGTTTACTCGCTGGTGTTCCTTCTCTTGGGCTAAATGCAAATGTAAATGCTCCGTCAAATTTACATTCGTTTACCACGTTAATAGTTTCTTCAAAATCTTCCTCTGTTTCACCAGGAAAACCTACTATTATATCTGTAGTTATACTAACATCTTTTACTTTTTCTCTAATTTTGTTATATAAGCTAACATACTCTTCTTTGGTATATCTTCTACCCATTAATTTAAGTATTCTATCACTTCCACTTTGAATTGGTAAATGTACATAAGGCATTACATTATCGCATTTACTTATTACATCTATCATTTCATCAGTAAAATCCCAAGGATGACTAGTTACAAATCTAATTCTAGGTATTCCTGTTTTACTTACATCTAATAATAAATTAGCAAGATTATAGTCCTCATATAAATCTTTTCCATAAGCATTAACATTTTGTCCTAATAAAGTAACTTCTAAATAACCATTCTCTTTTAAGTCTATTATCTCTTTAATAATATTTTCTTTTCTTCTACTCCTTTGTGTTCCTCTTGTATATGGAACAATACAGTAAGTACAGAATTTATCACAACCTAGTTGAATATCAACCCATGCTGAATATTTACTATCTCTTTTTTCTGGAATATTCTCACATATATCCCCTAGAATACTATAAACTTCAATATTTTGTTTATTATTTGTTATTCTATCATTTATAACTTTAATCATATTATTTAAATTATGTGTTCCAAATACAAAATCTACATATTTGTATTTATTCATTATTTCATTTACCACACTCTCTTCCTGAGCCATACATCCACATATTCCAAGAAGTATATCATGATTTTCTTTTAATTTTTTTACTAAGCCTAAAAATCCAAACACTTTATCATGAGCATTTTCCCTAATCGCACATGTATTAAGAATTATTAAAGATGCCTCCTCTATATTATCTGTTTCTATCATTCCTTCTTTAGAAAGTACTCCTTTTATTCTCTCACCATCATGCTCATTCATTTGACATCCATAAGTTCTAACATAATACTTTTTATTAATTAAACTTTTATCTAATTTTATTTCTTCATAAGTAAATTCTTTTACTATTCTATTTTTATCTCTTTTTTTAGCTTCATTCATATTAGGTAAATTCATAATACTTTCACTTCCTTTTTTACTTATAAATTATATCACGAGAATAAATAAATGTACATAAAAAAAGACTTTAAGCCTTTTTAATATCAATTATATCTTTAATTAGTATTTTTTCATTGTTATAAGTAAGTAACGAATCTTTTCCTTTAGCAATTAAAGTTACATTTTTATCTCCTTCTTTTGTAGTTATTAAAGCATTTACTTTATATACGAAATCTTTACTATTAAATAAATCATTTATTTTCTTTCTTATTAGTATTTCTTTAAAGTTATCATCTATTATTAAGGATGTATCTAATTTCTTTTCCTCTTTTGAATAGTACATTTCTTCATTGTTTTTTACTAAACCTATTTTTTTATTAGCAAAGACATTTGGTAAGTTTTTTTTCATTAATAGTTCCCCCATTTAAATTTATTCTTTTAAAGGAAAAAAATACCAGTTATAAATATAGATATAACGGCTAAAATATGCTATACTTTTGGTAGGTGATAAACATGAAGGAAAGGAATATTCTATGTATAGATTTAAAGAGTTTTTTTGCATCATGTGAATGTGTAGAAATGGGCCTTGATCCTTTTAAAACTCCACTTATTGTTGCTGATCCTCAAAGAAAAGGAGGCGCGATTACTCTTGCAGTTACTCCATATATGAAAACACTTGGTGTTCCATCACGTGGAAGAGTATTTGAAATACCTAAAAATATTAAGTATATTACAGCTAAACCTAGAATGAGTTTATATGTCAAAAAAAGTAAAGAAGTTATTAATATTTTTTTAGATTTTGTTAGTAAAGAAGATATGCATGTTTATTCTATTGATGAGTCTTTTTTAGATGTTACAGATTATTTAAAACTTTATAAGATGACTGATGTGGAACTTGCTAAAAAGATAATGAATACAATTAAGGAAAAGACTGGACTTACTAGTACATGTGGGATTGGTCCAAATTTATTACTTGCTAAAGTTGCATTAGATACTGAGTCTAAACATTCTCCGGATTTTATTAGTAAGTGGACTTATGATGATGTTAAAACAAAATTATGGAATATTTCTCCTCTTGATGAAATGTGGGGAATTGGCTCCAAAACCATGAAGAAATTAAATGATTTGGGTATTCATAAAGTTGGAGATATTAATAAGTACCCAAAGGAATTTTATAAGAAAAGATTTGGGGTGCTTGGCGAGGAACTTTATATGCACGCTAATGGTATTGATAATAGTAGTATTAGAGAAAATAATTTTGAAAGTAAAAATAAAAGCTATGGACTAAGTCAAATTCTTTATAAGGACTATAGTAAAGAAAGTGCTGTTCTTATTATAAAGGAAATGTCAGGCACTATTAGTAAGAGGTTAAGAAAGAATAAGAAAGTTACATCTAGTATTGGATTTGGTATTGGGTATTCAAGAAATATAGGTGGTGGATTTTACCACTCTAGGAAACTTTCTAGCCCTACTAGTGATGAGGGTAAGATATTTGAAACTTGTATGTATATTTTTAATTCATTTGTGGAAGATTTACCCATTAGAAAAATTAGTATATCTTTAGGTAAACTTGAGAATAATAATTATGAACAATTAAATTTATTTGAAGATGTTATAGAAGAAAGAGAAAAGGAAGAGTTAAATACTGTAATTGATGAAATTTCTAAAAAATATGGTGATAATTCTCTTTTGAAAGCATCAAGTTTACTTGATTATAGTACTATTAAAGTGAGAAATACTAAATTAGGTGGACATAATAAGGAGTAATTATTATGGATAGAGGTATGATTAAATGGAAACCTTTTAATACACTTTTAAATTCTAATGATATTAAAGAGATTGAGCTAAATAGGAGTAAGATAAGTAAACCAATTATAATGGAAGACAGAATAAATGAAATTAATAGCATTTTAGTAAATGCTTATAATAATCATTTATCTATTAAAGTTAAACATTATAATAATGGTTTTTTATTTTATAAAAGTGGTTTTATTAAAAGTATTAATGTTTATGAAAAATATATTCTTATAGAAAATATAAGAATATATTTTAAGAATATTATAAATATTAATTATTTATGAATTATCATTTGATCATAATAATCAATTAATTCAGAGTTTTCTTTAAACAAAGAATCTATATCATATTTCTTTACTATTTTATGTCCAAGTTTCATAAATGCATCCCCTACTCCTGTTATTACAAGAGATGTATCTATTAATGTAGGCTCCTTTTCAAAATAAACCTCTACATACCAGTGACCACCACTATAAGAACCAGCAGTTCCTTTAAAATACACATTCTCGGCATATACTGCTTCACTATAAATACCAAGTTTATCAAAAAGAAGAACAAGTTCAAATACACAGAGTTTACATTTACCTTCAGTTATTTCTTGATGAAATAAATCTTTAAGAGCAAGAGGTTCTCCATTAATTTTTATAGCTGTTTTATCTTTTCTAATTATATTTAATAATCGTTCATCAAATTCTTTTATTTTACCTTCATTAAATAAAGTAATAAAGATATTTTTAAATTCTGGTTCTTTAATAAATAATTCATTTCTAAATTTATAAGTCATGTTTTTACTCCTAAATTAAGTATATCATAATAAAAACATATTTCAAGTTTTACTTCAAAATATATTTTAATTATATACTATTTAACAAATTTCATTCAAAGTACTAGATATACAATTAAAAATGAGTTTTTTTGGTTTTTACCTCGGTATTAATTATATATAAAGATTTTTCATTTTCTTTAAATATATAATTACTAAAGTCATATGGAATATTTATCATTCCATTTACTACTTTTAATTCATAACTATTTGCATTAATTACTCGATAAACATTCTTTACTCTTTCCTTAGGAATTACATTACTTTTTAAGATTAGTTCGGGCTTATAATCACTTTTATTTATTATTATTAATAAATCATCGTATATGTCTAATAGAATAACACTTTTTTCTTTATTAAATTTATCAGGTAATTTTATTTTCATACTTATCCCCTTTCAATTATCAAAATTATACCATTTTAAGTACAAAATGTCAAAAAAATCAAATTTTATAATAAAAGGTATTGACATATTTACTAATTATATGATATGATTTTAATGCTTGATTTAATCAAGTGCCTACCGTGGGGAATTGGCTCAGTTGGCTAGAGCACCTGCCTTGCACGCAGGGGGTCGTGGGTTCAAGTCCCACATTCTCCACCAATTAGATTAAAACATTGCAAAATGTTTTATATAAAGATTAAAATCATGGTCGATAGTAATCTTATGAAAAGTACATTCTTGTACTTTTTTTAATGCACATAAATATCTAAAGTAGTAGATATTCTACTATGCCCCATTGATTTAGATACATAATTAATTGGCTTATTTTTAATCATTCTTGTCGCATAACTATGTCTAAACTCATGTTGTGTTATTTCAAATAAGTTTGCTTTAATACAAGCCTTATTTTTATATCTATCAATGGTTGTTGGAGCAAGTGGTTTTATGCCACCAAATATAAAATAATCATAATTACTAGTACCATAAACTTTAATATAATAATATCTTAAAAGTAAAATTCTTAATTTAGTAAGTAAAGAAATACGAATAAAACGTAAACTAGACTGATTTTTAGGTGTATCTAACTCTCGTTTACCTTTTCTAATCATATTATGCCTAATATGTATAAAATTACCCTCTAAATCGCTAAATTTAAGTGCCATAGTCTCGCCAGGTCTAGTACCATTGAAAAATATAAAATTAAAATACTCTTTAATAATATAATTATCAATATGAAATCTAAACTTTCTAAATTGCCAAATATTATATGTTTTATGCTCTTTATACTCTATTTTCTTTTTAAATGTTCCAACTGATGAAACAATATTTTCATTAACATAAGAACAAATAACACAATATTTCATAAATGAATTAAACGAATAATATAACATAGCATTATATTTATTACTAAAATTTTTAGATAATATTATATTTTGCCACTCTACTAAATTTTTTTTACTAATTTCATTAATATTCATATTCTTAAAATAAGGTAAAATATGATTATTAAAGTCACGGTCTATAGTAATAAAGCCTTGTTTTTTATGCCTGCTTCTAGCATATATTTGATACTCTCCATAAACTTTTTCAAAGTTCAATAAATATCACTTCCTTTCAGAAGTCGATATTATAAATAAATTTGTTTTAAATGTCAACCACCTACCTTTAAAATCAATATATCATAAAATTTAATAAATAGCAATTACTTTAAAATCTCACTTTTAATTTTATTTCTACGTGAAGTAATATAAGTGTTCAAAAATAGTGTATGACTGCATGCAACATTCCAAAGTTCCATATATTCAACTTGAATTAAATAATCTAACAGTTCACAAT
>CAKOIJ010000034.1 GCA_934086775.1 uncultured Bacilli bacterium
ATTAAATGTGTCAAATTCAAAAGATGACACATTTGATTTTAACAAATTTTTGCTGCTTTTCTGTTCACGCCAGGGAAAAGGTCCTAGTTAGTATGGTTGATAATCTTCTTGGAGAAAAAGTAGATGATAAGGTTTTAAGCCTGATTGAAGAAAGGAAAAGTGAAAGTGGTTATTCATTAAAATTAGGTAATAATATTGTAAATAAGTATTTTTATTTGTTACCAATTATAATTGATGCCGATGCAATCGGAAGTATTATTGTTGTAAATGATCAACAAATTAATGAAAAAGATAAACTGCTTTCTAGTGTTTTGCATATACTTTTAACGATGGAAATGTATTAAATTTAATATTTTTTAAAAAAAGCCTTGAAATATAATCGTTTTCATGGTATATTACTTAAGCAAAAAGGTTTCTATAACTTAAATAAGTTATGGCGAAAGGAGAATGTAATATGAAAAAGGGTATTTATCCAGAACTAAAAGAATGCAAAGTTAAATGTGCTTGCGGTAATGAATTTACAACTTTAAGTACAAAAAGTGAAATTCAACTTGAAACTTGTAATAAATGTCATTCATTTTATACAGGAAAACATATGACTGCAAGAACAGGTAATGTTCAAAAGTTTAAAGAAAAGTATGGTTTAAAGTAGTAAAGTAGAATGCCTACTTTCTTTTTTTTATTGAAATTTTATGTAAAAAGAGTTTATAATTATGTTGGAGGAATGTATATGAAAATTGGAATTGCTTCTGATCATAGAGGTTATAAAGCAAAAGAAAAATTAAAAAAATATTTAATTAGAAAGAATGTTGAGTTTATTGATTATGGAACATTATCAAAAGAAAGTGTTGATTATCCAGAATATGCTCTTGAAGTTTGTAAAGCAATTTTAAACGAAGATGTTGAACTTGGCGTGCTAATATGTGGTACTGGAATTGGTATGAGTATTGCTGCAAATAAAGTTAAAGGTATTATGTGTGCGAAAGTAGATAGTTGCGAAGAAGCTAGACTTGCTAGAGAGCATAACCATGCAAATGTAATAAGTTTTTCATCAGAGTTGTTTACTTCTGAAATGAAAGATATTATTGATGCATTTTTAAAAGCTACACCACTTGATGATGAAAGATATTTGAGAAGAATAGATGAAATAAAAGCAATTGAAAAGAAAAGAAGTTATAAATAATAATGTGTTTTATGCATATTATTATTTTTTTTGAATATAATTTAGTATGAAAAAATATATTATTTTAATTCCTGTATTGATTATTATTTATTTTTTTACTTTAAAAGAAATTTCTACTAATGAGGAAAATAAAAAAGATAAAGATATTTTTTTTGTTAATGTAAATTATGATGATAATATTTATAAAATGACACTTAATGATTATTTAATTGGTGTGGTTTCTTGTGAAATGCCGGCACTTTTTGAGGAAGAGGCCTTGAAAGCAGGCGCAGTTGCAGCAAGAACTTTTTATATGTATAATTATTTAAATGATGCAAATTATATTGCAAAATCAAGTGATCAGTGTTTTATAAATGAAGATGTTATGAAAGCTAATTGGAATGATAATTATGAGAAGTATTATAACAAAATTAAAAAAGTAGTTGTATCTACGAGTGATGAAGTTGTAACTTTTAATGAAGACATCATTCACTCTTATTATTTTAGTATGTCAAATGGATATACTGAGGATGCTTCTTATGTTTTTAATGAATCAAAACCATATTTAATTAGTGTAAGTTCATTATGGGAAAAAAGTTTAAAATCATATAAAAAAGAGTTCTTTGTGTCAAGGGAGGAAGTAAAAGATAAATTAAGTTTATTAACAGATGATTTTGAAATAATTATTAAATCTAGAAGCAAAAGTGGAAGAGTGAATGAAGTAGAAGTGTTAAAAAAAACATATTCTGGAATATTTTTTAGAAAAACTTTTGGACTAAGAAGTACAGACTTTGATGTAAATGAAAAAGAAAATGGTTTTCTTTTTACAACAAGAGGTTATGGTCATGGTGTTGGTATGAGCCAATATGGCGCAAATATGATGGCTAAAGAAGGTTATTCATATGATGAAATTTTAAGTTATTATTATAATGGTACTAAATTATCAAAAATTAGTGTATAATTTTTTATCTTTTGTTCACATTACTAGTAGGAGAGTGAACATATGAAAAATAGTCTAAAAAAATTATTTGTGCCAACTGTTTATTTTGTAGCTGTTTTAAGCGTAATTGGATGTATTGTATTAACGGTAACTAGTATTAACAAATATTTAACTAAGACGGATAAAATTAATTATTCTGTCGACGGAATAATTAAACACGATACTTTACCGGTAAATACTAATCAGGAAGGAAATATAACAACGGATGAAGAATTAATAATAAGGCCTTATAAATCGGATAAAGTTAGTATTGGAAGATATTATTATGATTTTGAGGGTGATGCAAAAGAACAGGAAAACGCAATTATTTTTTATGAAAACACTTATATGCAAAATTCTGGTGTTGATTATATAAGTGATGAAGCATTTGATGTTATAAGTGTCCTTGATGGCAAGGTATTAAATGTTGATTACAATGAAATATTAGGAAATATTGTTAAAGTTGAACATGAAAAAGATATAGTAACAGTATATCAGGGCATAGATAAGACAACTCTTAAAGTTGGTGATACTTTAAAACAAGGTGATTTAATTGGAAAGAGTTCTACATCTTTAGTAAATTCAAAATATTCAAATTCGTTACATTTTGAAGTTTATTACAAAGGTACATTAATTGATCCTGAAAACTTTTATACTTTAAAATTATCAGATTTGTAGAAAAAAGCGACAAAAAGTCGTTTTTTTTTAAAAAAAAAATTAAAACCGGCACTATGGCGCCCTGTTTTATTTGTCAAAATGTGGTAATATTAAATAAGGTGGAGTGATGAGATGATTAATTTTGTATTAGTAGAGGATAATCCTTTACATCTTAAAAAAACAGAATCATATATTGTTAAGTATATGATGAGAAATTCGCTTGATTTTGAAATAGTTAAATTTGATAAATTAAGCGATAAGTTATTTAATTATGTATCTAATACTGAAAATAATAATATTTATGTATTAGATTATGAGTTAGGCAATGGCACAGCAATTGATGTTGCAAGAAGAATTAGAAAGTATGAATGGAGAAGCCCTATAATTATTTTTACAGTTAATGGAGGGATGGCTCTTAATTCATTTAAGCAAAGACTTCAAATACTCGATTTTATTAATAAACGTATTGAACCAGAGAAAAATTTATTTGAGTTATTTGATATTTGTTTGGAACAGCTTAATGTAAGTAAGAATTTTAAATGTTCTATAGCATCTAATACTTTTACTATTGATTATAAAAATATTTTATATGTTTATAAAGATACTGTAGATAGAAAGACAGTGGTTGTAACAGATAATGATGAGTTTGTTTTAAATATGACTTTGAGTAAAGCTAAAAGTTTACTTAGTAATGATTTTGTTACGACTCATAAATCCTATATTGTTAATTTAAGAAGAGTTGTTAAGTTAGATTGGAAAAATTGTACAGTTGTGTTTGATAATGGTATGGTTGAACCTTTATTATCTAGAACACATAAAAAGGAGCTGTCTGTTAAATGAAATATTTAGGTTTATTGTCATGCTTTGTAGGGATAATAGTTAATGTTTTTGCAATGTCTTATTGTTATGGTAAATTTAATAGTAATGTTAAAGTTAATAAGTTTCAAAAAATACTCCTAATTTTACTATTTAGCGCGATTATATTTAGTATTAATTTTTACATTGATTATAAGTTTAGAATATATTTCTTGTATTTAACTCTTGCTTTATTTTATAAGGTTATTTATAGAGAGGGTATATTTATTACTCTATTTAAAACTTTGGTTATTTATATAGTTTTAGTTTTAATTGATTTTCTAATTTCATTAATTATAATATTGATACCTCTAATTACAACTATTGATATTGAATATATGAATTTTATCAAAGGTTTAAGTACTTTGTTAGACTCAATTTGTTTATTTTTAATTTTCAAAATTAAATATTTTACAAACGTTCTAAATAAAGTTTTTGTAATAGTTAATGAGAGAAAGAAACATATTTACACAGTATTATCTTTTATATCTTTTATTGCACTTTATACTATTGCATATTATAATGCGTTTAATAAGACTTTTAATGGTTATATATTTTCTTTGATGATTTCTGTATTCTTTTTGTGTTTACTCACTATCACTCTTATCCAGTATTATAAGAAAAAACAAAAAGAAAATGAACAAAAACAACTACTCGATTTAATGAAAGAGTATGAAGAGTTACTTGAAGTTAATAAAGAAAATAGGCATGAGATGTTTAATAATTTACTTATTTTAAAAACTACTAAAAATAAATCATCAAAAAAATTTGAAGACTTAATTGATAGTTTTTTGGATAAGTATTCTACTAAAACTATAAATAATTATTCTTCTCTTTATAATTTGCCTACTGGTATAAAAGGCATAGTTTATTATAAAATGGCTTGTATTAAGGAAAATGAAATTGTATTTAGGTCTTTCATAGAAAAGTCTATGTATCAAAAATTTGATTTGTTAGATAATAAGCTTTATTATAAAGTTTGCAAAATACTTGGAATACTTTTAGATAATGCTATAGAAGCTTCAACTGAAACAAAGGAAAAACATTTAATGATTGATGTTTACGGCGATGATGAATATTTAAATATTTATATCGAAAATACTTTTAAAGGTAAAATAGATATTAATAAAATTAATAATAGAGGTGTTTCAAGTAAAGGGAAAGGTAGAGGTTTAGGACTTGATATTGTAAATAAAACATTAAAAAGTACAGAACTTCTTTCTTTAGAACAAAGTGTTGATGGTAATAAATTTATTTCTAAATTAAAAATAAAACTCTAGGTTTTTCCTAGAGTTTTAACTTACTAGATGATACTTATTTTATTAGACTTTCTGGAATTTCAACTTCTTCAAGACATCCCCATAAGCAAGTGTCTGATGCACATAATGCTATGTATTCTCCTAAAAATCCTGTTATAGCTGCGAATAATTTCATTTTTATTCTCCCTTCTTATAATTTAAATAATTATTATAACTTACTCCAAATAATTTGTAAGTTATTGGTAAACAAACAAATACAGCTAGCAACAAAGAAAATAGTAAACAGTTTGCAAGAGTATTGTCGTTT
The DNA here is from genome assembly GCA_934086775.1 of uncultured Bacilli bacterium. Taxonomy (GTDB): domain Bacteria; phylum Bacillota_I; class Bacilli_A; order RF39; family UBA660; genus CAG-628. The sequence goes on from CAKOIJ010000034.1 coordinate 5,220, forward strand.
ACAAAGAAGAGCAAGACAGTATATAAGGTGCCACACACTACACTGGTTAGCTTATATATGGCTCTTCTTTTTTTGTTAATTAATGGCCGCTTCTCTGTGTCTGCAGGGGCAAAGAAACCTAATAGTACCACACTGACCATACATAGTGCGAGTCTAACTTTATAGTCTATTATGAGAAGCCTACATAGGTAAGGTACACCTATAAATATAATTGTGCTGCCTACCCAACAATGCCAGCTTTTCTTGGCGTGAACTCCAAATACAGTCAGCCTTAATATGCTATAAAGGACCATCAATATTAGAAGTGTATTAAAGTATCCTAGTATGTATGATATTATGAATATGACAACAGTTTTGCTAATGTTTAAATATAGACTAGTTAAACCATATTTTATAACTGCTATTTTCTCCTTATCATAGTCGTAATATCGCATGATGTTGTTCATAATGGAATTGATTAAAAGATCTTTCATTTTTATCACCACTTCCGAGAATATTTTATAACAAAATACTACAAAATTTTTAAAATATGTTTTTAATAATTTAAAATATGTATTAAATGTTTTTTTTCTTAAAAAAAATATTGTATTTTTTCACTTTGTGCATAAAATTAAACAGTTATTACATATTTTATGTTTTTTGTTAGAATAATGTTGTATTATATAGACACACGAGGGAAAACACATGATGTAGAAAATAACTTGGTTAAAATATACATTTGTATATTTTAATATATCACACGGAAGTGAGGTGTAAGAACGGTATGACCAGAAAAGGTAGAGTTAGATGGTTCAATAACGAAAGAGGTTATGGGTTTATCGAAATTGGTGCTGGCATCGGGGAAGACGTTTTTGTTCATTATTCTGCTATTGAACAAGACGGATACAAGTCTTTAAAAGATGGCGACATTGTAGAGTTTACCTTAATTGAAACAATTAAAGGTAAGCAAGCCATTAATGTCAAAGAAGTTGTATTAACTACTATTTAAGTAGTTTTTTTCTTTTTTTTATGGTATATTAATTATAAGGAGATGATATTATGAATTATGTTGTAAGAGGGGAAAAAATTGAAGTTACTGATTCTTTAAGAGATTATGTAATTAGCAAACTAGATAGAATGGTAAAATATTTTGATGAACCAGATCAAGTAAATGTTAAAGTGCTTTTTAGTGTAAGAGGAAGAGAACAAAAAGTTGAAATAACTATAAATAATAAAAAATTTGATTTAAGGGCAGAGGTTTCTCATAGTGATTTATATGCTGCTATTGATTTGGCAATAGATAAACTAGAAAGTCAAATGAGAAAGTATAAATCTAAACTTATGAGTAAATCTAGAATTGAAATTGTTTATGATGATGAAGTTATAGATGATGAGCCTTTAACAGATGTTGTTAAAAGGAAAAAGGTTTATTTAAAACCAATGGATGAGGAAGAGGCCGTTTTACAAATGGAGTTTTTAGGCCATACGTTCTTTATTTATAGAGATATTAATTCGGAAAAAGTTAATGTTTTATATAAGAGATATGATGGAACATATGGAGTTATTGAAACAAATTAGTAAATATACTTATTATAAGAGTGAAAACTCTTTTTCTTTTGTTTAAAATTTGATAAAATATATAGTGGACGGTGAGATAATGAAACTATTTAAAAAGATTTTTGATCATGAATATAAAGAATTGAAGAGGTTTGAAGAATTAGCAGATAGAGTTATATCTTTAGATGAGGAAATGAGCAAATTAACTCCACTTGAATTAAAAGCTAAAACTAGCGAATTTAAAAGTAGGCTTAATTCAGGAGAAACTCTTGATGATATTTTAGTAGAAGCATTCGCAGTGGTTAGAGAAGCTGCCTATAGAGTTCTTGGAGAAAAGCCATACAAGGTTCAAGTAATTGGTGGTATATGTATTCATTATGGTAATATCGCTGAAATGAAGACTGGGGAAGGTAAAACTCTAACTAGTACAATGCCTGCTTATTTGAATGCTTTAAGTGGAGATGGGGTACATGTTATTACGGTTAATGAGTACTTAAGTGAAAGAGATGCTAATTGGATGGGACAAGTTTATAGTTACCTAGATATTAGTGTTGGTGTTAATAAAAAAGATATGTCTAGAGATGAGAAAAGGGATGCTTATTTCAAGGATATAACTTATACTACTAATAATGAACTTGGTTTTGATTATTTAAGAGATAATATGGTCGTTAGAAAAGAAGATAGAGTTCAAAGAAAACTTAATTTTGCAATTATAGATGAAGTTGATTCAATATTAATAGATGAGGCTAGAACTCCATTAATTATTAGTGGTGGTATAAGTAAGAGTGCTGACCTTTATAAACTAGCTGATAAGACTGCTAAGAGTTTAAGGAGTGAAGACTACAATTTAGATGAAAAGACTAGAGGAGTTACTTTAACTGAAGAAGGTATTAAAAAATGTGAAAAACTTTTAAATGTTGATAATTTATATGATATTAGTAATGCTGCTTTAGTTCATAATTTAGATAAAGCACTTGTAGCTAATTATGGCTTTAAGAAAGATGTTGATTATGTTGTTCAAAATAATGAGATTATTATAGTTGATTCGTTTACTGGTAGACTTATGCATGGAAGACAATACAGTGATGGATTACACCAGGCTCTTGAAGCTAAAGAGGGTGTTAAAATCAATGAAGAAACTAAGGTGCTTGCTACAATTACTTTCCAAAATTTATTTAGAATGTATAATAAATTAAGTGGTATGACAGGTACAGCTAAGACTGAAGAAGAAGAGTTTAGAAATATATATAACATGTATGTTATAGAGATACCTACTAATGTGCCAGTTAAAAGAGTAGATATGGAAGACTTAGTGTATGTTAATATGAGAGGAAAATTTAATGCTCTTGCTAATACTATAGAAAATATTCATAAAACTGGACAACCAATACTTGTTGGTACTGCTTCAATCGAAAGTTCGGAGAGATTAAGTGATTTACTTAACAAAAGAGGAATTAAACATGAGTTATTAAATGCAAAAAATCATGAGAGAGAAGCACATATTATTGAAAATGCTGGACAAAAAGGTGCAGTTACAATTGCTACTAATATGGCTGGTCGTGGTACTGATATTAAATTGGGTGAAGGTGTAAAAGAATTAGGAGGTTTAGTTGTATTAGGTAGTGAAAGGCATGAAAGTAGGCGTATTGATAACCAACTTCGTGGGCGTGCTGGTAGACAAGGAGATCCGGGTACTACTAGATTTTACATTTCTATGGAAGATGATTTGATGGTTAAGTTTGGTAGTGAAAAGATTAAGGGTTTAATGATGAGTCTTGGTTTTACAGAAGATACTCCTATTACTCACAAAATGATGAGTAAAAATATTGAAAGTAGTCAAAAGAGGGTTGAAGGTTTCAACTATGACAGAAGAAAAGCACTACTTGATTACGATAATGTTATAAGTAAACAAAGAGAAATTGTTTATGAAAGAAGAAATGAAATTTTAGATAAAGAAAGTATTAGGGATAGAGTTTTGACTATTTTTAAAGATTATGTTGTTGAGACTGTAAATGATCATTTTGTTCCTGAAGATACTTTAACTCATAACGATATAGTTAATATATGTGAAATATTTAATTCTAATTTGTTAAAGAGTGAGAAATTAGTTGAAAAAGATTTGGAAAATAAGAGTATAGATGAAGTACAAAATACTATTTATGATATTGTTATAAAAGATTATAATGAGAAACTAAGTGATGTCCCTAAAGAAATTCAAAATGATTTTGAGAAAGCAATAACTTTAAGAGTGCTTGATAAAAATTGGATGAATCAACTTGATAATATGGAACAGCTTAAGGAAGGTATAGGTTTAAGAGGATATGCTCAGACTAATCCACTTCAAGCTTATGCTTTAGAAGGTTTTCAAATGTTTGATAATATGCTTAAAGAAACTAATAGAGAGATTACTACATATTTACTTAAGGCTGAAGTTAGACAAAATTTAGAGAGACATGAGAATAAGAATATTAAGACTAATGATAGTAGTGAGGGGACTAAGAAGACACCTAAGAAAGCAGAAAATAAAATTGGTAGAAATGATCCTTGTCCTTGTGGCTCTGGTAAGAAGTACAAACAATGCTGTGGTAAATAGCTTATTTTATAAGGGTTTGTACAATTGGAATTAGT
>CAKOIJ010000035.1 GCA_934086775.1 uncultured Bacilli bacterium
ACTCTAGAACCAATGGAGTTATTATTATTATTTTCTTCAGCTAATGGTATATCATTTATTTCCATAGTGTTTTCAGAAGGACTACTTTGTTCAGCTATTTCACTAGTTGATTCATTATTAAGACTACTAGAACCTAAAACAGCCTCTCCTCCTACAGATGTTGTTTCTCCAACAACAACGGGTTCTTCTTTATTTTCTTCTATGCTTTCACCTTTAAATTCACTTTTTTGTTTCTTTTTAGAATCGATAATAAATCCTATTAAAGCAAATAATAATACACCAGCAGCTACAAAGAACCAAATATAGTTATCTGCTAAAAAATTCATCACACTATCCATATCATTTCCTCCTTTATTATAATTATATTCTATCAAAATATAAATAATATTTCAATACATTTTATTCTTAAGTAAAATATTTATTACTTATTCAATTACTAAATTACCACCTTTAGGTTGAATTTGTATAAATGTATTACCATCATTTACTTTTAATTCCTTACCATCCATATAGTAATATTTAGTTTGAGCCTTTCTTGATTCCTTTACCCATTTAATTGGAATACTATATCCCCCAGATATATAATATCCAGTACCTGAACCAATATTTTCAATAGTTTGACGGCCTTTTTTCTCTCCATCATTTAGTGTTGTATTTTTAACTTGATATGTAATTATATTTTTAAAATGATATTGTTTTTTAGTAACATAATCTGTATGTGGCTTTCCATTAACACTTCTTAAATAATACTTATTTTCAGAGTCATATACATAACTTGAAACAGCACTGTTAGAGTAAGTAATACTTACATTTTTACATGGTTTAGAGCCTTCTAAACTAGCCATATCTATTTCATCAGCACTATAAGTTAGTAAAAGGTTATTATTTCTTTTAAGTCTTTTAGAACCAAGTCCATTATTTAATTTATTAATACTTGTAAATAATGTATGTTCACTAGAAACATTTAAACTCTTATCTCTCCACCCAGTTTTACTATTATCTACTACTATCCTATCTACATTTAAAGCTTTAAAATCACTTTGTGCTTGTGGACTTTGACCGTGATGTACATAGATAGCATCATTTTCTAAAGCATAATCTAAAAAGTAATGTCTAGCACTTCTAATGGATCCTATTCTTTCTGTATTTTGATCCATAAATAAAGCCATGTAACGTGTTATACCACCTTCTACTATTATTTCATACATTAAGTATGCATCTTGTAATCCACTTTGTAGTGGTCTTGCAGTACCAATATTATTTATCATTACTGCATAGGGTCTACTTTCAGTAGATAAGTCTACTATTTTAACTCTCTTTTCTTCTTCAGTAAGATTCTTTCTAGGAACATCTGTATTTTCCTTTTGTTTACCACAACCTACTAATAGAAGTAAACTCATTATTATAATTATTGTCTTTTTCATTTTTGCACTTCCTTCATATACTAGTATAAACTATTATTAAAAATATTTAAATACTTTTTTTATAAATTTATACATTTTTTTTACATTAACTATTAACTCTTTTAAACATTTTTTCAAGTTCATACCTAGAATATTTAATAATAGTTGGTCTTCCATGAGGACAAGTATAAGGAAACTCACAGTTAAATAATCTTTTTAAAAGTATTTCTTCTTCTAATTTTCCTATGTTAGTATTACCTTTAACACTCATCTTACATGATAAATTAATAGCTAATTGTTCATTAAATTTTACCCTGTCAAACTTCTTTTCCATACTTATTATTAAATCAAATATTCTTTTTAAACTTTCTATTTCAAAGCCTTCTCTTAAATAAGTAGGATGTGCAGTTACTCTTATGGTATTTACACCAAATTCATCAAAATCTATTCCTAAAGAATTAATAAACTCCTTATTCTCTTCAATTATTAATGCTTCATTTTTAGTAAATTCTATATTTATAGGAAATAAAGTACTTATCTTAGAAACCTCTTTTTCTTTTAAGGCATTTAATAACTTTTCATAGTTTATTCTCTCATTAGCAGCATGTATATCTATCATATATACGTTTTCTTCATCAGTAGCAAATAAATAAGTCCCCATGGCTAAACCTATTGGGTGAAGTAATGACGGAGTTTCTTCCTTATCAGTTGTAACGTTATACCCATCTGTTTCTTCATTTAAAGTAAAACTTAGTTTTGTCTCTTCTACTACTTTTGGTTTATCATGTACTAATAATTCATCATTTAAAATATACTCTTCATCTTCATAACTTTTAATAGAAGCTTCTTCCATTTTAAATATATTATCTACTCCTTTTAATTTATCTCTACTCAAAGGAAATAAAAGTTCTTCTAAAGTATCCATTTTACTAAATTTAATATCTTGTTTAGTTGGATGTATATTAACATCTATTATAGTTGGATCTACATTTATATTTATAACTACTATAGGATATTTATTTTCAGCTAAGTATGTGTGATATGCATCTTTGATTATTCTATTTAAATATTGATTATTTACTATTCTACCATTTACTAAAGTAATCATATCTTTTTTAGAACTTTTACTTACATTTATATTAGTTATATATCCTTCTATATCATAGTCATCATTAGAACCTTTTATATATTCCATATTTTTACTAACTTGAAAACCATATATTTCATGAATTGTTTTCAATAAATCATTACTTCCACTAGTTTTTAATAGTTCTTTTTCATCAGAAATAAGTTTAAAACTTATTTCTGGATGAGATAAAGATAATTTTTCTATTAGGTTAATCACAGATGACTGTTCAGTATAAAAACTCTTTAAGAATTTAAGTCTAGCAGGAGTATTAAAAAATAAATTATCCACTATAATAGTTGTTCCCTTATTCCTAGAAGCAGTTTCCTTTTTAAGAAGCTTTCCTCCTTTTATATTAACTAAAGTACTAGTACTTCCATCACTAGTTAGAAGTATAGTATCACTTACACTTGCTATAGATGGAAGAGCTTCACCTCTAAATCCTAAAGTATTAATAAAAAATAAATCATTTTCATTCTTTATTTTACTGGTAGCATGAGGAGTAAAAGCCAAAAGGGCATCACTTTCATCCATGCCTTTACCATCATCTACTACTTTTATTTCTTTTGTTCCAGCATCAATTAAAGAAACTGTTATACTTTTACTACCAGCATCTATTGAATTTTCTATTAACTCTTTTACTACGCTTGATACTCTTTCAACTACTTCTCCAGCGGCTATTTTATTAGATAGGTTTTCATCCATTACTTTTATACTTCCCATTTTTTCCTCCTAAATTAGTTTATCTCTTTTTAAGATAATATCTTCATTTATAGAATAAATATCTAAATTAGATGTTCCTACTACTTTAATAAAACCAAGACCTTCTACTATAATATCTTCATTGTTAGTTATTATATTTATTTTGTTACATTCTTTTAATCTATTATTTCTAATACTTCTCATCTTTTCTAAAGATATTTCATTTTTAAAATAAAATACTAGATTTACTTCTTTATTAGTATTATTTTCTATTCTAATAATGTTTCCAAGTATTATCATAAATTCAGGCTTTAAAGTATGTACTTTGGGTTTTATTTCTTTTTTGGGTACTAAACTTTTATATGTACTAGGTTTTACATAGTTAAGAATGCTTTTATTATCTACAAAACCAGGAGTATCTATTAAAGTAAGATTATCAGTTAGTTTAACTTTTATTTCTTCCAAGGTAGTATTTAATGTTGTACTAATAGTTAGACTTTTATTTTTACCACTAGCCTCTAGTAAAGAATTAATTAAAGAACTTTTTCCTTGATTAGTATATCCTAATATATATACTTCTCTTTCATTATTTTTTTCTAAAGTTCTCTTTAAATTATCAATATTATAATTTTTTGTACTACTTACTACAAAAATATCTTTTACTAAAGTTCTCTCATAAACATAGTTTATTAATTTTTCATCTTTTACACTTTTAGGAAGTAAATCTTTTTTAGTTAGAACTATGTATACTTTATTTGTTATTTTTTTAATTGGTTTTAATAATTCATCACTTACGTTAAGTATATCTACTACATAGATTACACTATTTTTACTACTATTTATTTTTTTTATTAAAGAAGTTATATCTACTTCTTTATTTATTATTTTACTTTCACCATAGTTAATCAATTTAAAACATCTTAAGCAGTAATTATGATTAATATCTAGTACAAAACCTTCTTTTTCTTCATTCTCAGTTTGAAGTATACTACCACATCCCTCGCAAATCTTATTCATAGTATTCTCCCTTTTTAAAGATATCTTGTTTATCCATTATTTTAAATAATATTTTTTCTATAAATCTATTAAAAATAGTAAACTTACTATCTTTCTTACTCATTGGGTTTACTAGTATACTTACCATATTAAGTTTATTAGCCCCATATATATCTGTTAGAAGTTGATCTCCTACACACGCGACTTTATCTTGAGTTACATTATAAACTTTCATTATTTTTTTATAGTTCTTTGAAAGTGGTTTTTTACTAGATGCACATGCATCTATTTCCAAACTATTTCTAAAATTATATACTCTTTTTTTATGGCTATTACTCATAAGTACTGGAATAAGCCCCATTTCTTTTAATTTATACATTAAAAGTACTGCTTCTTTAGGTGGTAAACTCTCATTAATAGGCGATATTGTATTATCTAAATCAAATATAATTAGTTTTATTCCTTTACTTTTTAATTTCTCATAATCTATTCTATATATACTTTGATAATGCATATCTGGTACAAATTTATCTAGCATAACTCCCTCCTAATAGTTTAATCTTTCATTATATTCAAATTCTTCATCTAGTATTTTAATAGTATCTCCATCCTTTGCACCCATTTTCTTAAGTTCATCATCTACTCCCATGTTTTTTAATTTTTTAGCAAATTTAAGTGCAGCTTCATCACTATTAAATCTTGTTTTCTTTAAAAGTAATTCTAACTTTTCACCACTTAATATATAAGTATGATCATTTTCTTTAGTAATGGTATATGGCTTTTCATTTTTAAATTCATATAGTATATAACTTTCAAACTCTTCTTTTTCATATGTATTTTCTTCTACACTATTTACTAATTCATTTAATTTATATTTTAAATTATTTATTCCATCCATAGTTATAGTACTAGTTTCAATAATTTCTATATCTTTATAAACACTTTTAAATTTCTTTAAATTCTCTTTAAATGAAGGTAAATCGCTCTTATTAGCTATTACTATACTCTTTTTATTATATAGTTTTTCGCTATAATTTTTTAATTCTTTCTTTAGAATTTCATATTCTTCTATAACATCTCTTCCTTCAGTTTCAGACATATCTAAAGTATAAGCAATTACTCTACATCTACTAGCATGTTTTAAAAATTTATCTCCAAGTCCTACTCCCTCGCTTGCACCTTCAATTATACCTGGCAAGTCCGCAACTACGAAAGAAGAATTATCTACTTTTACTACTCCTAAATTTGGAGTTAAAGTTGTAAAATGATATTCTGCTATTTTAGGTTTACTTGAACTTATTACACTAATTAAACTACTTTTTCCTACACTTGGAAAACCTACTAAGCCAACATCAGCTAGAAGTTTTAATTCACATTTAATAATTCTTTCTTCACCTGGAAGACCATATTCACTTGTTCTTGGTGCTTTATTTTTATTACTTTTGAAAGCAGCATTACCTTTACCACCTCTTCCACCTTCAGCAACAGTGCATGTTTCTCCTTGCTTTACTAAATCTCCAATTATTAAATTTGTTTCTGTATCAATTATTGTTGTTCCAATTGGCACTTTCACATATGTGTCTTTACCATTAGCACCTGTTTTATTAGCACCACTTCCATTAGTACCCTTTTCCCCTTTTATTTTCTTTTGATATCTTAAATCTATTAAAGTTTTTAAGCCCTCTTCAGCAATAAAAATGATACTTCCACCTTTACCACCATTTCCACCATCTGGGCCTCCCATTTCTATAAATTTTTCATGTCTAAAGCTAGAGCATCCATCTCCGCCTCTTCCACCAATTACACTTAAAATAGTTTCATCTATAAACATATTTATCAACTCATTTCTATTAAATATTTTATCATATTTAGTAAGAAAGATAAAGAAGCATAAATAAAAATGCTTCTATAAAAGCAAAAAGAAGAGATAAACTCTTCAATTTTAATGCTTTCTTGTTCTTAACAATTTACTATAAACTTTTCTATCTACATTATCTAAATAACAACTAGCTAGTACTTCTATCTTATCAAGTGTTAAACCAGTTACTAATTCTATATCATGAAAAGTTATACTTTTTCCATATACTAATGCCATTATACCAAGAGCTTCTTTCTTCCCATATATATCTTTTATTCTATCGTATTCACTTGTTTTAGCAAGTCTTCTCATATATAATAAACTCTTATCACTTACTTTAAATATATTACTATCTTTAACTATATTTCTTTCAAATCTCTGTAGTATTTTCTTAATTACTTCTAAATCTTTGTTAGATAAAGTTCCTTTCTCTCTTGGACTCATAAAATCTTCCCCATATTTTATCTTTAATAAAGTTTGTTCTTCTTCACTCATTTTACTAATATAAACTTTAACTAATTCTAATTCTTCTTTAGTAAAAATACCATCTAACCCTTTATAATAAACTTTACTCTTATTACTTACTTTTAAATAATTCCTAATTCTATAAATTAAAATATGGTCTATAAAATATCTCTCATCTTTAGTTAAATCTTTCCCATGTACAGTTTCATCTAAATTAACTCCATATTTTTTCTTTAATAAATATATATCCTCTTCTCTTAAATATTTATCTATAACATCCTTTACTCTCTCAGAAAATTCTAAATCACTTTCTCCATTTAATTTATATTTACTTAATGCATTAAATAAAGTTTTATCCAAACTACTTTCATTAATTACTACATTCTTTATTGCATTAATAGTACTCATTTTTAAAACTATTTCATTCCCCATTAAAATAACTTCTTTAGATAAATCATCACCAAATTTAGAATATATTAACTCTCTAGTATTTTTTCTTAAAAATCCTACCTTATATCTAATAACATCTATATCTTCATCAATTAAATCAGTTATCTTAACACTTTTACTATTCTTTAAATCATTTATTCTTCTTTTAATTTTTCTTAGTATTTTAATATTTATTTCATCATTAAGAGTACTATCTACTAAATTAACTTCATCATAATTTTCCCCATATTTAAGTTTTAATAATCTTCTTTCCTCTGGTGATAGCAAAGAAATACCTTTTAATATTAATTCCTTATCTTCATTAATTTGATTAAATAAACCTTTATAATTCTTAGCATCAAATGTATATTCCTTTTTAAAACTACTCTTATTATCTAATAAGGCCTTTCCTATTTTAGAAATAGTATAATAATTCTTGCTCTTTTCAAAAGTATTAACTTTTTCTCTCACACTATTACTTTTAAAAGAATATTCTTTTAAAAGTAATTCTAACATATTATCATCTAAATCATATACTAAATCAAATACTTTAGCTTTATCATATTTACTAAATACTTTAAATAAATTCTTTTTATAAAGTTTCTTCTTAACTTTTTCTATAACATTTAAAGCTTGCTTACTACTAACACTTCTTTTCTTTGAATTAACTCCCCATATATATGTAATTAAATCACTATCAATGTGTCCAAGTGATTTAATTACATTATCCACTTCTTCTTTACTTGCATTTTCAAAATTTAAATAGAATTCATTCTTTAACATAACTATTCCCCCATAAGTAAAACATATTGTACTGTAAATAGTACAATATGTCAACTAATTAGTAATTATTTTTATCTATTAGACACAGTTAAATTAACGGGATCTGTTCTATCAGCATCCACTTGTAGTACTTATTTCGTATGGTGTCTCAGGTGCTCCATTTCCACTAGTCCAAAGAGCACAAGTCTTGAGAGAAATGGCAGGACGCACGCCGTTCGAATAGTTCACATAGCCGTTATAAAGGTAGCCCGGTTTGTTAGAACCATAAACGCGCCAAACGACCGATTCGACGACAGTCCAGAAGTAAGGCGACAAGAGCCACCAATAAGTACTTCCTGTTATACTTCCTCCAGCACTATTTAAATAATACCATGCATAAGGTGTAGATAAAGAATTACCTCTATATCCTCCGGCATATGTTATTTCATCTGCTGTCATTAGTCCTATTGGATATATTAGTTTTGCTTCACTATTGCTTCCTGAAAATGCATCTTTGATGTTTGTACAATTATATGTTGGTGTTTTATTTGTATATAGTCTTGTATATGCAGCATAGTAGAATTTTGAACCAGTTGCACTATATGTTCCACTTCCCACTTCTCTATCATTACAATATACTGCTTCTGTACTTATATATTTTGAGTAACTTGATAGATTTGTACTATACCATTTATCTATATATGTTTTTATTGTACTATTAGTTGTGTTTAGTCTGTTGTTTACTTGACTACCACTTGTTCCATACATATATCCTACATACATTGAATCATTATCCGTACTATTGAATTCACTAGTTCCTATATATCCACTTGTTGTATCAGGACTTGTTCCTGCATATAATAATCTTACACTTCCATCATGATTTGTTCTTATTATTCTCCA
>CAKOIJ010000036.1 GCA_934086775.1 uncultured Bacilli bacterium
ACAGGAACTTTATATAAAGCAACAGAGAGTATAGCAGGAAGTACTGCAAAAGATGTATACTATTTTGCAGGAAATGCAAAAAACAACTGGGTAAAATTTGCGGGATTCTACTGGAGAATAATAAGAACAAATGCAGACGCCAGTATAAGACTTTTGTATTCAGGAACAAGTCCTGATACAACTGAGGGATACATAGGTGCAAGTAAATTCAATAGTTCATATAATGATTCAATGTATGTAGGCTATATGTTTGGAACAAGTGGCTCACTTGCTTCAAATAGAGCAAATACAAGTAATAGTACTATAAAAACATATATAGATAACTGGTATAGTACAAAACTATCAAGTTACTCAAAATATATAAGTACAGAAGCAGTATATTGTAATGATAGAGAAGTGGGAAGTGGAACATATAGTGCAACTGGTTCAGAATTTAACTATGCTGCATGGACAAGACTATCTACAAATAAAACACCAACATATAATTGTACAAACAGCAAAGATGCATTTTCAGGAAGTAATAGTGAAGCAAAACTAACATATCCTATAGGACTCATGACAGCAGATGAAATAGTATATGCTGGAGGAAAAGCGCACACGAACTTACCTAGTCCATATGCATGGTATTATTTAAATAGTGTAGGAGGAAGTATAACAGGAGATGCCTGGTGGTGGTCCTTGTCGCCTTACTCCTGGAATGGCGATGGTTCGCACGTTTGGTATGTTGGTAATTCTAGTTACCCTGGTAATCTCTACAGCTACATCAATTTGAGCGTTGCTACGGGCTGGGTTCGCCCTGCCATTAGCATTAAATCAGATGCTTTATATTCTAAAGGAAATGGAAGTCCAGGAAATCCTTATGAAATTGTTTATAATTAATAAAGTGCAAAGCGCTTTATTTTTTTAGAATACTAAATTTAAATTGATTTCCTATAGAAATAAATTAAATATTTTGTTATACTTATAATAGGAAGGTAAAAGTATTATGGATAGACAAAATTATAATTTTCATACTCATACTAAATTATGTGGACATGCAGGTGTTTTTGAATTAGAAGAGTATATAGAACATGCTAGAAATAATGGTATAACTAGAATAGGTTTTTCTGATCACTGTCCTTTTCCTATACTTTTATTTACAGAAGAAAATTCAAGAATGTTTTATGATGAGATAGATTATTATATTGAAAGAGTTAGAACTATTAAGAGAAATAATAGTGATATGGAAGTGTTAGTTTCATTTGAAGCAGAGTATGATCCATTACTTGAGAGTTATTTAAGAGATTTAAAATCTAAAGTAGATTATATGATTTTAGGTCAACATTTTGTATTAGATACTATTATAGATGGAGATTATCCTATTAAATATGCAGATATGGTATGTAAGGGGATAGAAAGTGGTATTTTTGACTTAGTTGCGCATCCTGAAATATTTTTACTTAAAAGAAATGAACTTAATTATGAAGAAAAAGATAAATTTGATAGTAATATATTAAAAGCATATCAGATGATATGCTTAAAAGTTAAGGAGTATAATATTCCTATAGAATTAAATTTAAAATATACTAAGTCTATAGGTAAGGATACGATTCCTTTTTGGAAAATTGTATCTAATATGAATTTAAAAGTAGTAATAGGTTTAGATGTACATGATCCAAGTAAATTTGATACTATGAATAAACTAAAAGAAGAAGTTCTTGATTTACTTGGTGGAATTAATTTGAATTTTGTTAAAGGAGATTTTAATCCTGTTGTAAGTAGAATTCAAAATCAGAGATTAGATATTATATATAAATTAAGAAAGAAGAAGGTTCTTAATACTTATACTTATTATATGGTAAATTTATTAAATAAGATATTTAATAGAATACCTAAGAGTGATAATAGTAATGAAGTGTTATTTTATTTAAATGAACATTTGGATAAAGAAATAAGTGAAATTACTAGTAAGGGAAGTTCTAAAGATAGTGAACTATTAGAAAAAAGTAGTAATTTAGAAGGGGATACTTTTTATAAGACGTTTAGGTTATCTAGAATTAAAAAAAATTTAGAAGTTAATAATGAAACTATTAAAGTATTAAGTACTTTGGTAAATACTTTAAAAGTATATATTACTAGGGCTTTTGAAATAGGTATAAATGATAGGGATAATATTATAAAAGCAGTTACTTTATTTAGTGAGATTAATTTATCGAGGGATGATAGTGAAAGAAGAGTTTTATTAGAAGAACTATCTTCTTTAGAAGATAGTTATGGTAAGGGAGATAATACTTCTTTAGTTAAAGTTAATCCTTTATTTAAGAGTAATGAAAATAATTTTAAATGGAATTTAGGCTTTATTAAAGTATTTAGTTTATTATTAATACTTTCATTTATATTAGGTATAGGAGTAGGTATAGCTTTAATATTATTAAAAATATAGAGATGTTTTTTTAAACATCTCTATTTCATATCAAATATCATAGGCATTATAATTGGTCTTCTACCTGTTGTATCTATTATATAAGAATTAAGTTCTAATATAAGTCTATTTTTTAAATCTGTGATATTAAAACTGTGTTTTAATAATTCAGAATTTATAATACTTCTAACTTTGTTTTGAATATTGCTAAGTAGTTCTTGATTTTCATTAACTACTACAAAACCTCTTGTAGTTATATTAGGTTCTGTTACTAATTCTTTTTTTTCTGAATTAATATTTACTATAACAACAAGTACACCATCTGTACTCATTATTTTTCTATCTCTAATTACAGAAGAGGCAATATCACCAATTCTTTTACCATCTACATAAATATCATTGATAGGTATATTTTTAACTCTTCTAACGCCTTCTTTACTTATTCCTAAGATATCACCATTTTTACAAATGAATGAGTGATCATGGTCAATTCCACATTCATTTGCTAAGTCAGTTGCACTTTTAAGCATTCTATACTCTCCGTGTACTGGCATATAGTATTCAGGTCTAAGTAGCCTAAATAGGAGTTTTAATTCATCTTGTTTAGCATGTCCACTTGTATGTACATTGGCATCATCACTTGTAGTGTAAACAGTTGCACCTTTTAAGTATAATTTGTTAATAACTCTGTTAATGCTCATGGCATTACCAGGAATAGCACTTGATGAAAATATAACTGTATCTTCTGGCATAAGTTTAATGTTATTATCAATACCATTAGCAATTCTTGATAAAGCTGCAAGTGGTTCTCCTTGACTACCAGTGCAAAGTAAACATACTTTTTCTGGTTTACTTTTGTTTGCTTCATCACTAGTTATAAATACGCTTTTATCTTTAATTAAAGAACAACTTTTAGCTATTTCAATGCTATTTACCATGCTTCTACCAAATACAGCAACTTTTCTTCCATTTTTAACACAAGTGTCAATTATGTGTACTAATCTGTAAATATTTGATGCAAAAGTTGCTAATATTATTCTGCCTTTACAACTTCTAAATATATCAGATAATGCTTCATCGACATCACTTTCACTAGTAGAAAATCCTGGTATTAGGGCGTTTGTGCTGTCACTTAAAAGTAATTTAACACCTTCATCTCCTAGTTTAGTCATTTTACTAAAGTTAGCAATTGGCCCAATTGGTGTTAAGTCAAATTTAAAGTCTCCAGTGGTTACTATTCTTCCATTTGGTGTATTAATACTTATTCCATAACTGTCCGGAATTGAGTGAGTAGTTCTGAAAAATTCAATTTGAAAGTGCTTAAAACAAGGTTTAGTATCTTCATTATAAATAATAATGTTTGTATAGTTTACACCTCTGTCATCTAATTTTTTCTTAATTAACTCTGCACCAACTTTAGGAGCATAAATAACTGGAATATTAACATGTGATAATAAGTATGGAATTCCACCTATATGATCTTCGTGTCCGTGTGTTATAAATAAACCTTTAATTTTGTTTTCATTTTCTTTTAAATAAGTATAATCTGCTAGGACATAATCTATTCCAGGTAAATCATCTTCTGGAAACATTACTCCTGCATCTATAACTATAATTTCATCATCATGTTCAATGACATACATATTTTTACCGACTTCTCCTAGTCCACCTAAAGCAAACACAAAAGTCTCTTTTTCTTTTGTTAACATAATAAATTCCTCCGTTTTCTTTTAAAATGAAAATATAAAAGTAAGTATAATTATACTATAAAAGTAGTGATTTGTCTAGCACTAACTTAAAACTCATGATATAATGTTTAAGGAGGGTAACATGGGAATATTTGATAAACTTAAAAATACTTTTAAAAAAAATGATAGTGAAAGTGTACAAAAATATGATAATGGATTAACAAAAACTAGAGAAGATTTTGTTAATAAAATTAATATTCTTGGTTTGAAATATACTAAAATAGATGAAAAATTTTTTGAAGAGCTAGAAGAAGTACTTATAATGGCTGATTTAGGTACTAAGACTACTTTTAAATTCATGGATAAGTTAAGAAAAAGAGTTAAGGAAGAAAATATAACTGATTTTAAATATTTGAAAGAAGTAATAGTAGATGAACTTTTTATGATTTATGTTAATGGAGAAAGTTTAACAAGTAAGATAAATTATAATAATGATGGAATTACTACTATACTTTTTGTTGGTGTAAATGGAGTAGGTAAAACTACAACTATTGCAAAACTTGCTTCTAAAATGAAAAAAGAAGGAAAAAAGGTGTTCTTGATAGGTGCAGATACTTATCGTGCAGGAGCAGTTTCTCAATTAAATGAATGGGCTAATAAAATTGGAGTAAGTTTTTATGGTAAAGATGATACTGATCCAGCAAGTGTTGTGTTTGAAGGTCTATCTTTAGCGGAAGAAAATAAATCAGATGTAGTTTTAATAGATACAGCAGGAAGACTACAAAATAAACAAAATTTAATGAACGAACTTGAAAAAATAAAAAGAGTTATTGAAAAGAAAACAAATAAGAAAGTAGATGAAACATTACTCGTAATAGATGCGTCTACTGGACAAAATGGTATAAGTCAAGCAGTAAGTTTTAAAGAAATATGTGATATTACTGGGATAGTACTTACTAAATTAGATGGAACTGCAAAAGGTGGAATTGTTTTATCTATAAAAGATATAGTAGGACTTCCTGTTAAGTTTGTTGGTTTTGGAGAAAAAGAAAGTGATTTAGTGCCTTTTGATATAGAAAGTTATATTTATGGGTTATTTAAGGAGTGGTAAATGTGGAAAAAGAAGAGTTAATTTATGATGGTTATGTTAAAATATATGATGTTAAAAGAGAAAGAGAAGGGAAACTAGAGGAATTTACTAAGGTTCATTTAAGAGGAGCTTCTGCTGGTATAGTTATTAATGAAGAAGGTAAAATGGCTTTAGTAATGCAGTATAGGCCTATAATTGGAGTTAAAACATTAGAAGTACCTGCTGGTACTCTTGATAAAGATATTAGTAAGAGAGATATAATTATTGAAGAGTTAGAAGAGGAGTGTGGTATTCCTAGAGAAAATATTTTATCTATATCAGAAGAACCGGTTTTAACTTATAAAATTATAGAAAATATGTCAGATGGAGAAATGCATATATTCTTAATAAATGTTAAAACTGCTGAAACTAAACCAAAAGAAGATGATGATGTGGATGAGGTTAATTTTTATACTTTAGATGAGATAGAGGATTTAATAAAAGAAAGAACTATAACAGATCCTAAGACTTTAATAAGTTTCTTCTTATACAAGGATATGATAAAATGAGTAGAGAAGAGTTTATAAATTTATATATAATTTATAGTGATTTATTAACAATAAATCAAAAGAATTATTTTAAAAGTTATTATTTTGAAGATCTATCTTTAAGTGAAATAGCAGAAAACTATAATGTAAGTAAAACTTTGATAGGTAAAACATTAAAGCAAGTTGAAAGTAAATTAATAGATTTGGAAAATAGTTTGAAAATAAATAAAGTTTTAAATAAGTTAGAAACTATTAAGAATAGAATAAATGATAAAGAAATGGCAAATGAAATCGAAGGTATTTTAAATATTTATGAGGTAAAAGAATAGAACAAAAGTTAATAACTTATACTTATTAACTTTTTTCTTGTACATGTTTAAATATAATGGTAGAATATAACTGAATTAATTGTTAAATATAATTAAAGATGAAAAAGAGTTGTTTGAACTTTCTAAAGATGAGTTTTAAAATAAATAAGTTATAAAGGAGGATTATATGTTTGACTTAGTAAGTAAATATAAACCTAGTGGTGACCAACCAAAGGCAATAAAAGAGTTAGTTAATGGATTAAATGAAAACAAGAAGTATCAAGTGTTACTAGGCGCTACTGGCACTGGTAAAACTTTTACAATTGCAAATGTAATAAAAGAAGTTAATAAACCAACATTAGTCCTTGCACATAATAAAACTTTAGCTGGACAATTGTATGGAGAATTAAAAGAGTTATTTCCAAATAACCGAGTTGAATATTTTGTTTCTTATTATGATTATTATCAACCAGAAGCATATGTTCCTAGTAAAGATTTATACATAGAAAAGGATTCTTCAATAAATGATGAAATAGATGAATTAAGACATGCAGCAACTAGTAGTCTTCTTAAGAGAAAAGATGTTATAGTAGTAGCAAGTGTATCATGTATTTATGGTATAGGTGAGGTAGAAGAGTATAAGAATAAGATGCTTTCTTTAACAATTGGAGATGTGATTGATAGAGATGAACTTTTAGAGAAGTTAGTTAATATGCTTTATGAAAGAAGTACCTTAGATTTTAAACGCGGAACTTTTAGAGCCAAAGGTGATACTATTGAAATAATACCTGTTTATGAGAGAAAAAATGGAATAAGAATAGAATTATTTGGCGACGAAGTAGAAAGAATAAGTGAATTTGATACTCTTACAGGAGTAATTTTAAGTGATAAGAAAAGTGTAAGTATTTTTCCTGCAAGTCACTTTGTAACAAGTGATGAAAAGTTAAAAGAAGCTATTATGAGAATAGAAAAGGAATTAAAGGATAGATTAGAGGTTTTAGATAAAGAAGGTAAGATAGTAGAGAAAGAAAGACTTAAGCAAAGAACTATGTATGATTTAGAGATGCTTAGAGAAACCGGTTTTTGTCATGGAATTGAAAATTATAGTAGACATATGGCTTTAAGGGATGAAGGAGAGACTCCTACAACTCTTATGGATTTTTTTGGAGAAGATTATTTACTTGTAGTAGATGAGAGCCATGTTACACTTCCTCAAGTTAGGGCAATGTATAATGGAGATAGAATGAGAAAACAAACTCTTGTTGATTATGGTTTTCGTCTTCCAAGTGCACTTGATAATAGACCTTTAAAATTTGATGAATTCACTAAGAAAATAAAACAGGCTATATTTGTAAGCGCTACTCCTGGTGATTATGAACTAGAACTTGTAAATAATAAAACAACCGAGCAGATAATAAGACCTACTGGGCTTTTAGATCCTACTATTGAAGTAAGGAAAACAGAAGGACAGATTGATGATTTAATTGGTGAAATAAATGATAGAATTAAGAAGAATGAAAGAGTACTTATAACTACTTTAACAATTAGAATGGCAGAAGAGTTAACTAATTATTTAAAAGAAGTTGGAATTAAGGTGGCATATCTTCATAGTGAAGTTAAAACCTTAGAAAGAATGAATATTATTAGAAATTTAAGACTGGGTACTTATGATGCAGTGGTTGGAATTAATTTGTTAAGAGAAGGAATAGATATTCCTGAAGTTAGTTTAATTGCAATTATGGATGCAGATAAACAAGGTTTTTTAAGAAGTACTAGAAGTTTAATTCAAACTATAGGAAGGTGTGCTAGAAATGCAAGTGGTAAAGTTATAATGTATGCCGATACTTATAGTGATTCGATGAATGAAGCAATAAGTGAAACATATAGGAGAAGAAGTATTCAAGAGAAGTATAATGAGGAACACAATATAGTACCTAAAACAATTATTAAAGAAGTAAGAGAAGCTATAAGTAATGAAGTAAAATTAACTAAAGAGAAAAAGAAAATGAGTGTTAGTGATAAAAGTGAAATGATTAGGAATATAGAACTTGAAATGAAGAAGGCTGCAAGTGAACTTGACTTTGAAAGAGCAATGGAGTTAAGGGATGCACTTTTTGAACTTAGAAGTGGAGACTAAGTTCTTTTTTTCTTTTTAAGTGAATAATATATGGTATGAAAAAAATAATATTAATATTTATAATTTTATTTGTAGATTTAGTTAAAGCAAATGCTCTTTCTAGCTATGTTGTTATGGATGCTTCGAGTGGTAGAGTTCTTGGAGGAAGTAATATTGATAATTCTGATTTGATAGCGAGTACGACTAAAATAATGACTGCAATTGTAGCAATTGAAAATTTTGATGTATCAAAAATAATATGTGCTGGAGATGAGATTGATAAAGTTTATGGGTCAATGATATACTTAAAGAAAAATGAATGTATGACGCTTTATGATTTGCTTGTGGGGTTAATGCTTAGAAGTGGTAATGAACTAGCGTTAACGGAATAGCAGTTGGAACTTATGAGAGAAGATTTAATAATATAACATCTTTTAA
>CAKOIJ010000037.1 GCA_934086775.1 uncultured Bacilli bacterium
GGCTTCATAGCTCAGTTGGCAGAGCACAAGACTGAAAATCTTGGTGTCGTTGGTTCGATTCCAACTGAAGCCACCAGAATGTCGATAATTCCCCTAAGTAAGGGGCTTTTTATTTGTTTGACATTTCATAAATGAACTATTGAACCCACTTTTTCTAAATTTTATATAATAATTAAACTTTTTTTGATTGCTTTATTAAATAAATAATTATAGTTTGATATATTATATTTATTTTAAAAATTATTTATATATTTTTTTCTTTTATATTCAATTATATCTTTTCTTGGCTCTTTCCACCTGAAAGTAACATTTAAAATTTCTTTTTTTGTTTTATCTTCATGCGAGTGTCTTATCTTTGGTCCAAATGTAACAAGTGAAACATGCGGAACATTATAGTTTATTAATTTTTTAGATAAAAACAAATCATATATATCGTCTTTGTTTATCCATACATAATTTTGTGGGGTGCCACTTATTAAAGCATCAATGCCATATTCTGAATTTCTTCCTCTGATGATAATTCGGTCTACAATACTAACAATTGTTCTCGTTTTATTAATGTATTTATTAAGATTGTCAATTTCTTTTTGAAAAAAACGTAAATACTCGAATGTCCCTAGTTTTTGTGAAGTGATGCGTGAACCATTTTTATCTCTTGCGTATCCAAAGTGAAAACTAATGTAATTATCTATTGCGTAATAGGGTACATAAAGAGATTTTAAAAATTCCTCAAAATCGTGTAATTTTTCCTGATGTACTGAGTTTCCTGTTCCGCTTTTGATACTAATAGATTTAACATATTTTTTAAATTTGATAAAAATATCAGCTTTTTGTGGTAAGTTATTTTTCCATGAAATTATAGGCATGCTATCATCTATTACATTATCAAATATCTCTTTTAATAGTTCCTGTGTATTTTTATCAAACTCACTTAAATATTTATTATTAAAAAATTTTACAAAATTTTTTTCATTTTTAAAACCGTTATTTTTCATTGTTCACCCCCTCAATTTTAAAAATTGTAAATTTTTGTATAATAAAACCCCTGCATTAGCAGGGGTTAATTAACTAAATGGTCGGGAAGACAGGATTTGAACCTGCAACCACTCGGTCCCAAACCGAGTGCTCTACCAAGTTGAGCCACTTCCCGAAATATGGTGTCCCCAAGAGGAGTCGAACCCCTAACCTTTTGATCCGTAGTCAAACGCTCTATCCAGTTGAGCTATGAGGACATTTGTCCTATAATAATTTCGAAAGCTCAGTTATATAAATAAAATAATAACTCCAGTTGGGAACATAAATGCACCAACTGCTAATCATTTTACACCATATATATATGCTTTGTCAACCTAAATTATACAAAAACATTCAAAAAAATTAAAATCTCACTTGTAAAAGTAAATGCAATATTCAACAAAGAAAGATTTAGTTTACTTTTGTGAGTTAAATTTTTGTATTTATTATAATGTAAAATTTGACTTTTTGTACTTTATATGGTATAATTTATTTAATTTATGGGGGTAAATTATGAAAGATAAAGAGTTATTATATGAAAAATATTTTAAATTTGTAAGCGACAATAAATATACAAATAGATTAAAATTTGAACAAATTATTAATATAGTTTTAAATAGCAAAGAGTTTACTGATAGTGATCTTTTGTTAAGTTTGGGACAATTAAAAAGTAACTTAATTAGTTTGTATGTTACTGGAAATACTATAAATAGTTTTGATTTAAGCGGGCTTTATTATGTGACAGATGGAGAGAATGAAGAAAATAGAAGTTTTACTGGCAACGTAACTATAGCAAGAGATGGGCTTGTTTTAGTTTTAAATATAACAAGACATAATTCTAAAAATGATAGGGAAGAGTTGTCTGAATTTTTTAAATATGATTTAAATAATGGAAACATTATAAGATATTCTAGTTATCAAAGTGGTTATTCAGAAATAGAAGTTATCAATAAGTTAAATATCGACAAATGTAGTGAATTCAAAAAGGAATTTACTAAAGCCTTGAAGTAGGTGGTAGTAATGAATAATAAGATTTATAAATTTACTAACGAAAACTTAACATCATTTAAAGAGTTGTATGATTTTGAAGGTAAAAAAGTATTATCTGTAATAGGAAGTGGTGATCAGTACTTTGCAAGTATTTTATATGGAGCATCAGAAGTAACTTTATTTGATAAGAACCCACTTGCTTATTATTATTTAATATTTAAATATGCAGCAATAAAAATATTTTCATACGAAGAGTTTATAAAATTCTTTTTTATAAGTGATATGAGAAATATTACTCTATATAATAAACTACGTTTAGCACTTCCTAGGGAAGTAAGAGATGTATTTGATAAATATTTTAAGATAGGAATAAATTCTATTTCCCATCCCTCATTGGGTCTTAAAAAAACAATGAATTATAAAACTGGTAGGATAATACCTTATTTGGATAAAAAGAATTACAATATATTAAAAGCTAAATTAAATGATAAAAACTTTCCAACAATTAAAGTACTTCTTTTTGAAGATTTATATAAAGAATTAAATAGTAGTTATGATGTTATGCTTTTTTCAAATATATTTTGTTATTTAGGAGTTTTAGTAGATGAATACAACGACTATATGAAAAACTACATGAAGTTTTTAAATAACGGTGGTCAAATTGAAGCCAATTACGTATGGAATAAAGATAGTGAATACTTAGAAGGCTTTTTATATGGCGATTATATTGTTAATGAAGTTCCAGCTGTAAGTGGTTTTGGAGAAAATTATGTTGCAACTTTAGTAAAAAAATGATAAAATTTAAATATAAAACTTGTGATGAAAGAATAAATTTAAAACATATATTTCTAGAGAATTAGTGTTTGGTGTAAACTAATAATATATTTAAATTTTCCTACTTTCTGAAGTTAACCGGGTAATTCCGTTAAAAATATGAGTAAAAAAAGGGTGGTACCGCGGTAAAGTCGCTCCTTGTCCACTCTTTTTATTTTCGAAAGGTGGTATATATGAATAATAAAATAACAAGTAGGGATGTGGATTTTGCAGCGTGGTATACTGATGTTGTTGAAGCTGCAAGACTTGCAAGATATTCAAGTGTAAAAGGATGCACAATTTTTGAACCAAATGGATGTGCACTTTGGGAAAGTATTAAAAATAATATGGATGCTTTATTTAAAAAAACAGGTCATAAAAACGTAATGATGCCTTTATTCATTCCAGAAAATCTTCTAAAAAAAGAAGGGGAATTAGTTGAAGGCTTTGCACCAGAAGTTGCTTGGATAACAATGGGAGGGTCTAAAGTTTTAGAAGAAAGATTAGCAGTTAGACCTACTAGTGAAACACTTTTTAGTGATTATTATAGTGAAATAGTAAAATCTTATAAAGACTTACCTTTATTATATAATCAGTGGTGTAGTGTAGTAAGATGGGAAAAAGAGACAAGGCCATTTTTAAGAAGTAGGGAGTTCTTTTGGCAAGAAGGACATACTGTTCATGCAACAAGCACTGAGGCAGAAGAAGAAACAAGAAGGATGTTAAATGTTTATAAAACTTTCTTTGAAGAATATTTAGCAGTTCCAGTAATTGCTGGAAGAAAAACAGAAAAAGAAAAATTCGCAGGAGCAGAATATACTTTAACAATTGAAGCTTTAATGTATAACGGCATTTGCCTTCAAAGTGGAACAAGTCACTATTTTGGACAAAAATTTAGTAAAGCTTACGATATAAAATTTCTAAATAAAGAAAACACTTGGGAGTATGCATATCAAACTTCATGGGGATCTTCAAATAGAATGATAGGTGCTTTAATAATGGTTCATGCTGATGACTATGGTTTAGTATTACCACCAAGAATTGCTCCTATAAAAGTTTGTGTAATTCCAATAGGTAATGATGAGAATGTATTTAAAATTTCTAAAATGATTAGTGAAAAACTTGATGCAGCATCTATTAGTTATATAATTATGGATAATGATAAAACGCCAGGCTATAAGTTTGCAGAAGCGGAAGTTAATGGTTATCCAGTCCGCATAGAAATAGGAAAAAGAGATTTAGAAAATAATACTATTACTTTAGTCAGAAGAGATACAAGAGAAAAGATAACTAAAAGTAAAGATTCTGATATAACAAAAGAGTTAAATATTCTATTTGATGATATACAAAATAATTTATATCAAAAAGCAAAAAAGAGAATGGAAGAAAAAACCTATAGTGCATCTAACATGAAGGAAATGATAGATATAATTAATGAACATCCTGGTTTTGTAAAAGCACCTTGGTGTGGAAACATGTCATGTGAAGAAAAACTAAAAAATGAAAGTGGAATTAAATCTAGATGTATACTTGAAGATGAAAAAGTAAACTCTAAATGTGCAATATGTGGAGAAGATGCAAAACATTTAGTAGTATGGGGTATTCAGTATTAATTTTCTATTGTTTATTTAAAAAAATGTGGGTATAATATTTACAAGGAGAATAAAAATGGTTAAAAGAAAAAAATTGAATTTAAAAAAGATACTTATATTTCTAGGAATAGTTTTACTAATTATTATTTTACTTATATTTGGGATAAAATCTTTAGTAAATGAAAAGAAATTAAAAAATAGTAATGAATATAAACTAGAACAAATAGGATACTCTACAAATGAAATAGACATTATAAAAAATAGTTTGAGTAGCGAGCAGGTTTCATCTTTGTTAAATATAAAATATGATACAAACACAGTTAAACTTATTAAGGATAAATATTTTATATTTGCAAATCTAGATAAGTATTTAGAGTACTTTAAAGATAACAATGAAGAAGCTTCTTTAGTAGTAGCTAAAGTAAATACTAAAGCAAGTACAGGCTGGTACAGTACTATTTATGAAACAGATACAAGTGAAAATGAACTTATGCTTGTAAATAAATTCTATAAATTAGATGAAACTTATGTTCCAGAGTTAACTAGTGTTAGTTTAACTTATGCTTATCAAGGTAAAAAAGTAAGTAAAGTTATTTATGATGACTTAATTAGTTTGCTTGAAAATGCAAGAGAAAATGGTTATAAACTTGTAGTAAGTCAAGGATATAGAAGTTATGAAGATCAAAGTGAAGCTTATGATAGTATATTAAAATCAAGTGGACAAAGTTATGCAGATAAAATTGCAAGTAGACCAGGACACTCTGACTATCAAACTGGACTAAGTGTTGATATAAAACCATATAATACATTAGTAGATGATCCAAGTACTAATCCTGATCATGAATGGTTAATAAACAATGCTTATAAATTTGGCTTTATATTAAGGTATCCAGAGAATAAGGAAGAAATAACTGGTTTTAGTTATGATGCTTGGAGATTCAGATATGTTGGTTTGGAAGCTGCAAAAATAATACATGATGAAAATATAACATTTGATGAATACTATGAATTTTACATAAATAATGGGGGATAAAAATGAATAAAAAAATAGTAATCTTAGGTGGAGGTACAGGAATGAGTATCCTTTTAGGAGGATTAAAGAATTTTCCACTTGATATAACTGCAATTGTAAGTGTATCTGATGATGGAAATAGTACCGGCAGGCTTAGAGAAG
Organism: uncultured Bacilli bacterium; assembly: GCA_934086775.1. Lineage (GTDB taxonomy): Bacteria > Bacillota_I > Bacilli_A > RF39 > UBA660 > CAG-628. Next base: position 5,584 of record CAKOIJ010000037.1, read on the forward strand.
AGTTTAATACTCCGGCAGTAGGAGATATTAGAAGAGTCTTAATATCTTTATCAGAAACAGAACCACTTGTAGAAAAATTATTTAATTATAGATTTAAAACCTGTAGTGATTTAGATGGTCATACTATTGGTAATTTAATTTTGACAGGTTTAAAAGAAATCACTGGTAATTTAAGTGAAGGTATAGAAGTGCTTTCTAAAGTATTTAATTTAAAAGGTAAAGTTCTTCCACTAACGGAGGATAATGCTGTTTTAATGGCTAAAATGGAAGATGGTTCAATTGTTGAAGGGGAACATTTAATAACTGCTACTCCTAAAAAAATTAAAGAAATTTTTTATAAATCTAAAATGGAAGTTACTCCTGGGGTAATAGATGCCATTTTAAATGCTGATGCTATAGTTCTAAGTATGGGTAGTATTTATACTAGCATAATTCCTAACTTAATAAATAAAAGTTTAATAGAAGCTATAGACAAGTCAAACGCAAAAATAATGTATGCATGTAATATGGTTACTCAACCCGGTGAAACAGACAATTTTAAAGTAAGTGATCATGTGAAACTACTTAATAAATATTTGGGCAATAAGAAAATAGAATATGTCTTTGCTAATAATAAAGAAATAAATGAAGATATATTAAAAAAATATCAAACAACTGAACAGAAAGACAGAGTTATATTAGATAGAGATAATTTGAAAGACATTAATTTGATAGAAAATGATTACTTTGTACTTGTAGATAATATAGTAAGACATGACAGTGCTAAGTTAGCATTTGATATATTTAAAGAAGTTTTCAAATAAAAAATAAACAAGTAAGCTTTTCATACCAAAATTACTACTTGATTTTTGGTACTCACCTATGGTACAATTTTATTGTAAGAAAATATAAGAAATATAATGTACATAATATGGTGCGTATATTTCAAAAATACAAAGGAGAGACAGAACATGAAAAACAGCAGTCCACTTGTACAAAATAAAGTACTAGGGGGGGGGGGGTTATTATTAACAACTAATAACTCTAGTTTTTCATGTGTATTA
>CAKOIJ010000038.1 GCA_934086775.1 uncultured Bacilli bacterium
AATCACATTCAAATTCATCTTGAATTGTTTTATCTTTTTTATCTTTTTCTACATAATATTGTTTTAATTCATGTTCAACTTCATAAATTGTTTTTTCACCTGTTACATTTTCTTGTAACAACTTTTCTAAATACTTAGATGGTTTTAAGTTATCAACTTCTTGAAGTCCAATAGCCATATCCCACTCTTGCTGTTTTACATAGTTTTTAGGTGTTTCTGTTTCAATATAATCATTTATACTTGAATCTAAATCTCTCTCGGACATCTTAGCACCTCCACTAATAACATTATAACAAAAAAGTTCCTATTTGTCAGTATTATGCAAATAAAAAAGGAAATTTTAAAGTACAAATTCTTAGATTTTATATCTTTGACAAATTTACTGGCAAAACGATAATTATCAATAAGTTTGTCAAAAAATTTTAACTTATTTTAAATTTGTGTACCTAAAAGTGTACCTAAAATTACTTAATAGGTCTAAAACCCTTATAAAACAAACAAAAAGTGGAGCCTTTCGGCTCCTTCAGGGGGTTTTGGTTGAATACACTCTCACCTTAAACATCGTAAGAACGTATCCGCATAGCATTTTCTCTACTATGCTTAATTTAATAATATAATGTTTTTATTAAAAAGTCAATTGATTTTTTAATAAATATGTAAACTTTTTTAAATTATTTTACTTACTCATTACTTTCAGCTTCAATTTTTAATATCTTTTCCAAATCTTCTATTTCAGAATATATAAGTTCAACTGACATATCTATAAATCTATCAATATTTGAGATATTAAAAATAAATTCTTTTTTCTTCTTTGAATTAACTATAATATCTATTAAATTTTCAAATAGCAAATTAAATTTATCATATGGTATTTCATTAATAATAGTCTTAATCTCTATATCCTTATAATTATTAATCCCCTCCAGATCTAAATCATACTTTTCAATAATTTGTATATTCAAATTAGTATAATCGTTATAAATATATAGCAAAGCCATATCTCCATTAAGTTTAACCACAGTACCATCTAGTTTAGTTATTGTTCCATCCTTAATTATTTCACTCATAAAATACTTAAACCACAAATAATCAGTATATAAGTGAATAAAGTATCCCATAACAAAATCATCATCTAGATTATATTTATACTTATCCAAAAATCTTTCTATATTTGGCAAGTTAGAATCTTCTTCGTCAATAAAATGACTTATATTTCTTGATTCCCCTGCACATTTAGAAATATCAGGCGCTACTGCACCAAGTAACAACTTGTTTTCATCTCTATTTAATTTTTTATTCAACTCTTTTGCTATAGCAGTGTGTATCATATATGATGCCATTTTCTTCACCTATCTTTCTACTTAATTTTACCACAATATGCTAAAAAAAGATAGAAATATAACCCGAAAAATCAAATGACATATTTTATACAATTTACTTAATTATAATTACAAACTAAAAAGAATTAAATTTCTTCTAAACTTAATTCTTCGTGACTATTAGCATTAACTGTCAAATCACTAAACTTATTATGCTCATATAAAACATAAGCAGCCGCTCCAATCATAGTTGCATTATCAGTACAATATTTTTTATCAGGAATAAACACCTTTACACCATTACTATTACACATATTAACTAAACTCTCTCTAATATAAGTATTAGAAGCAACTCCACCAGCTATACTGAAATTCTTCACATTAAATTTTTTTAATGCAGAAAGGCTTTTATTAACAAGAGTATCAGTTATACACATTTGAAAAGAACATGCTATATCCTCTCTAACTACTTCTACCCCTCTTTGATTAGCATTATGCACTAAATTATTAACATGACTTTTAATACCACTAAAACTAAAATTAAATGACCCATCATCAAGTATCTTTGGCATATGATAAGTTGGCTTTCCAATTTTAGCAAGTTTCTCAACGTTAGGTCCTCCTGGATAGGGCATTCCAAGTATTCTAGCAACTTTATCATAACATTCACCAACCGCATCATCAAGTGTTCTACCAATATACTTGAAACTACTTTCATTTTCCATATATATTAAATCAGTATGACCACCACTAATAACAAGACTAATAAGAGGATACTCTAATGTATTATTAATATTACTTGCAAGAATATGGCCCATCATATGATTAACCTTAATAAATGGCTTATCATAAACCATAGCAAGTGTCTTAGCAGCTTCTAGACCAACCAACAAACTACCAAGCAAACCAGGAGCATAAGTAACTGCAATTGCATCCATATCTTCCACTTTCATATTTGCCTTTTTTAAAGTTTCATCAATAACTAAAGTAATATTTTCTAAATGAAGTCTACTAGCAACTTCAGGCACAACTCCCCCATACAACTTATGAACATCTATCTGAGTATTAACAACTGTTGCAATATCCTCTTTTCCATTTTTAACAACACTAGCGCTTGTTTCATCACAGCTACTTTCAATAGCCAAAATATAAACATCCTTCATTAATTATCAGCCTCCATTATTAAAGCATCATCATCTTTGTAATACTTTTCTCTAACATAAATAGTTTTAAAATTATAACTTTCATATAAATTAATAGCAACAAAATTTTTACTTCTAACTTCTAACATAAAACGTACATTCTTATAATTACTAAATAAATAATCAAACAATATCTTACTAATACCTCTTCCTCTGGAACTTTCTTTAACAAAAACATCAATTATATTAATAGTATCAAGAACTTCAATAATAACATACCCTAGTTTCTCTCCATTAACTAAATAACTAATCTCAATTTTATAATTTTCCAACTTTTTAACATCTATCACTAATTAACCCCGATTTCCTTGACATAATTAGCCCTCACCAAATGAGCAGGGACTGCATCATTCTTAAGTGCAAAATCAATTATTTTAGGAATATCCAAAGCCTCAGAAACTCTATGATAATTTTCATATAAGCTAATATCATGAACATATGTTTCATTAACTTCTGTTCCTTTAACATAATAACCTTTAGTATCTTCAATAATACATATTTTCATTCCTTCAAAAGAATCACTTACTAAATAAGCATCTAAAGTACTAACTAAATAAATAGGAACATTTAAAGTATAAGCAAGTGTCTTTCCAACACTTAGGCCTATTCTAAGTCCAGTAAAACTACCAGGTCCATTTACACTAACTATATTTTTTATATCTTTAAAACCAAGTTTATTTTCACTTAAAATATCTTTTATCATAGAAGTAAAATAAACAGCATGACTATAGTGACTCTCTTTAGTCTTAACAAATAAATTAGCCCCATTATAAAGCCCAACTGTAATAATTTCACCATGAGTATCCAAAAACAAAGTATACATAAAATCACTTCTTTCTAGAAATAATTTTACCACTTTTAAAAAGAAAATGCCACCTATAAGCATTTTCTTTCATCATATGAATCTATTTTTTTACTAACTAACTCATCTATAATGTAATGATTATTTGCTAAAAAATATAAAAAATCTAGAACTCCAACTTCACACTTAAACGTTGTCTTACCTTCAAAAATATCTTCAAATATAATTTTTGCTGTAGAAAAATTATCTCCTCTACTTACAAAAAAATTTCCATGAGATATAGAATTCCTAATACCATTAATAATAGACATATTCTTAAAATATAAGGCATTAGAATTAAAGTAATTTATTCCTTCGTCATAAGACTTGATTTCTAAATTCAGATTACTAATTAAAGAATTTAATCCATTTATTCTATTGTTTAATAAATTAATTAATTTAACATTAGTACCTGAAATATTACTCAGTTGTGATTTAGTTCTTTCCAAGCTAGTATTTATTTTATTTAAATCCTTCAATCTTGCATTTTTTCTAATAACAATATCATTATATCTACCATCATCAATCGTATACTTACTAACATTTATTTTAGACATATCTAATTTAGAATAATCTAAGCCATTTATTTCTTTATCAGTATACTGATTTTTATTTTCAAAAATATCATCTAACGAATAAGAAAACATACTACTGAAACAAGAAATCAAACTACAAGCAAGTTCCTCATAAGATAAAATCATATTTAAGTTAGGATAATTTTGCTGTCCATAATCTCTAATTTTCGTAGTTTTAATCGTACCAGTTTTATAAATAGACTCTAAGGTAATTAAATTTCTTAAAAAATGCATAGTATTTTCATACTTATCATTTCCTAAATATATCTCTCCAACCTTCTCTATAACAAACTTAGCCTGATCATTAAAATTAGTTCCCTCATGAGTCATATCAAAAATACTTTTAGATAATTTTTCTACATCTGGTATATCAACTTTTATACAATTATATTCTATATCATACTTATCTTTATTATTATTGTAAAACTTATTAATAACTCTAATATCGGTGCTTCCTACATACTCATCAATAACTTCTTCAATTCTTGCTTTTTCATCAAGACTAATTATCTTACCATCTTTTCTAGAAAGAGAAAAATTTAAACATTTCAAATTGTTAATAAATGACTCTATTTCTTTAGGTGAAGAAAATGCTTTCTTTCTGTTATCCTGAAAATTGCCTATACTTAAAACTTTCTTTTCATAGACTTCAGACTTCAAACTAGTAATATAAATATTAAAGACATTAATAATAAAATATGCCAAATCATTTATATTAACAATAACATCTTTATTATCTATATTAAATATAATTCTAGAATGTTCTAAATCTAAATAAAATTCCCCATGAGCAAGTTTGTTTCTAATAGTAGCAAAAACATAAGATGCACTTCCTATTATGTGTCCATTAATACTATAACCTTTATCCTCTTTATTAGCTATGATAGAAATAGTTTTATTTAATGAACTCGAAAAAACCATTGACTCATAATTAAGATTTCCTACATTTTCAACTATTTCTTCTTTTAAAGATAACATAATATCACTTATAGTAGAAACCATACTAGCCATAATATATTTCTTATCAAGAATACACCTTTGCACATTTTCATCTAAATCAAATGCTCTGTAATATAAATAATAAGAATACGCAAGATTCCCAATATAATAATCAGTTATACAATTTAACTTATTAATTTCATTCATAATCATTTCTTTTCTATTAAGAAAGTTAACATACTTTCCTTATCCTTATTACCACATATAATATCGCTTATCAAATCTATAATAGGCATTTTAACTTTTTCTTTTTTAATTAAATCTTTTATTGATTTAAGTGTATATAAACCTTCCACTGTTGTATTTAAAGCATAATCTTTAGCTTCATTTAACTTACCTTCTCCAATTAACTTTCCATAAGAATAATTTCTACTATTTGTACTAGTACAAGTCATTAAAATATCTCCAAACCCAGCATAAGAAAGAATAGTTTTTTTATTACCACCTATTGCATCAATTAATTCTTTAATATCATTTAAAGCCTCAGTTAGAAAAAGTGCTTTAGTTGAATCAAGCGCACCCATTCCTCCAAGCATTCCAGAAGCAATAGCCATTACATTCTTAATTGCTCCACATATTTGAACGCCAATTATATCCTGGGTATCTCTAAATTTAGTAATATTACTAGACAAAGTACCCTTAATAAACTCTTTAGTATCACTATTAGTTGTAGCAAGAGTAAACGCAATTGGTGTATCAGTTATAATATCAACAGCAAAAGTAGGCCCGCTCATAACTGCTATTTTATTAGTTCTAATATTTCTATCAACGATTTCAGTTAAAAACAAACACGTATCATTTTCTATACCCTTAGTTGCAATAAGCACATGTGCATCATCACTAATATACTTACTTACTTTTTTAGTTACTTCATCAAAGCAAACTGCAGGAAGAGCAAAAATAATTAACCTACTATTCTTAACCGCACTTTTAACATTATAAGTAAACTTAATATCTATAGGCACTTTATAACCTTTTAACTTATCACTAATTCTTTTCTCATTTAAAAAATTAACTTCTTCCTTATTATTAGAATAACATATAACTTCATGACCATTTTTAATTAATCTAGATGCTAGCGATATCCCATAAGCACCAGATCCTATAATACATACTTTCATTTCTTCTCCTTCTTTGTAAAAATAACATTTGTCTTAAATACCAAAAATAATATTATAAACATTAACAAAATATAAAAAATTACCATTTCTTTTTTCTTACCTATTGCATAAAAAACTGTAACTACACTAAATATAATATCTACTAAATAAATAACTATTATTGTTTTCCTTGTACTTAATTTCTTTAATAACT
>CAKOIJ010000039.1 GCA_934086775.1 uncultured Bacilli bacterium
TCATATTCTTCCTCCAATTCTATTATAACAAAAAATGTAGACCGTTTTTATGTGTCTACATTTATATTACAACTTCATTTGTATACTATAAACCATGTTTTATTTTTCTATAAATTGGTCTAAAAATTAATAATGTTAACAAAGAACTACCCACTACTAATCCAACTGGTATGTAAATTTTTTTAATAACTTCATATACCTTTTCAAAAAAAGTTTTATTTTCTTTTTGTATTTCATCAGTAGTTGGTTCTTCTACTTTAGAGTTATCTTCATTTGCTTTTTGGATTAAATTATTAAAAGTAGTTTCACTTAATTTATACTCCAAAAATTCATTCGAGCAAACATTTAAATTTTCATTCCCAATACACTTATTACTTCCATAATATGGATTAACATAAGGAATAGTAACATTTATAATTCTTAAAGTTTCCCCTTCACAAACATTATTTCCAGCAAGTATTGTTAACTTTATTTTAGTTCCTTCTTCTAAAGAAGAAATTATATTATTATCTATTACACCTTTATCACTTTCTATTTTTAACTCTTCTGTTAAATTAGATATTTTTAAATCAAATAAATTATTACCTTTATATTCATAACTAGTTTCCACAAACATAGAAAGAGTATTTAATTCTTTTTTCTTAGAATACGAACAAGTTATTTCATCTGCATTTAAGTAAGTCACTCCTATAAACAAGAATGTAATTAATACTATTATTCTTTTCATAATATCACCTTTTATTCTAAACTCATTATAACAAAAAGATTAAATTAAGTAAATATTTAACTTTAAAAAATAATAAAACTATGATATCATTATATTTAGAATAAAGAGGTTGATATTATGTTTGGAAATATTTTAGCAATTAATAAAAACTATGCAGTTGTTTCTTTACTAACAGATGCTAAAAATTTAGGAGATATTTTAAATTTACATGTTGTTTTTATTGATAATGATAAAAAAATACTTGGAGAAATAGAAGATATTGAAAGCAACAAAATAAAAATTAACTTTCTAGGAGAACTTACTGATACATCTTTTATTGGTGGTTTAATTAAAAAACCAAGTTTAAATTCACAAATAAGAGTTATTAATAATGAAGAATTAAATATTTTAGTTGGCGGAGATACTAAATGTTTAACATTAGGTGTTAGTCCTTTGTATAAGAATTATCCAGTTAAAGTAGATATTAATAATTTATTTAGTAATCATGCAGCTATTTTTGGTAATTCTGGAAGTGGTAAAACATATGGAATATGTAGAATAATTCAGAATCTAATGAGTAATCCTTACTTTCCATATAAAGCCAATTTATTTATATTTGACTCATATGGCGAATATATTAATGCATTAAAAGATATTAGAAAGATTAATAGTAATTTATCCTATAAGTTAATTTCTACTAATAAAAACTTAGAAAACTCTAGTTTACTAGAAGTTCCAGTTTCATTACTTTCAGTTGATGATGTTTTAAATTTACTTGATGCAGTTAGTTTTAGTCAAATTCCTATTATTGAAGAAACTCTTAATTTAGTTAAGGTATTTGCAAGTAATTCAAAGGACGCACTTGAATATAAAAATCATTTACTAGCTAAAGCTATTACATCTATTATGTATACTAATCAGACAAGTGCTAAGATAAGGGACCAAATATTTGATATTTTAACAAATACTAACACACCCGAATTAAATTTGAATACAGTTGTACCCGGTATTGGTTATACTAGAGTTTTAAGAAATTGTTTTGATATAGACTCAGAAGGAAGATTTGTTGAAAGAAAACTAATAAGTGAATATGTAGAAAACTTTATTAAAGAAGATCATAAATGGAATTTTAAAGTAGATGATGTTACTTACGGTTTAAAAGAATTAGAAGTTGCTCTTAATTTCACTTTATTTAGTGAAAGATATTTACTTAATGAAGATATGTACGATGAAGCTATTAGTTTAAAAGTAAAATTACATAACTTAGTTAATGGAAATAATAGCAAGTACTTTACAAGTAAGAAATATGATTCTTTAAAAGATTATATAGCATTTTTAGTTACTACCAGCGATAATAAAAAAGCACAGATAATTAATATTAATTTAGAAGATGTTGATGATAGATTTGCTAAAACAATTACTAAGATATTCAGTAGAATGTTCTTAACATTTGGTAAAACAAATGTCCCAAGAGCAAGTATTCCTATTCATATTATTTTAGAAGAAGCACATAGATATGTAAAAAATAATGATGATACTGAACTTCTTGGATATAATATTTTTGAAAGAATAGCAAAAGAAGGTAGAAAACATGGAGTTATTCTTGACTTAATAACTCAAAGGCCAACAGACTTAAATGGTAATGTTATAAGTCAGCTTGATAATTTTATTATCTTTAAAATAACACACCCGCTTGACCTAGAATATATAGAAAAAATGATACCTAATATGAGTGAAGAAATAGTTAATAAACAAAAGAGTTTACAACCCGGCACTTGCGTTGCTTTTGGTAGAATATTAAAGATACCTATGATAGTTAAACTAGAAAAAGCAGATCCAGCTCCAAGTAGTTCTAATGCAGATATATTTGGAAATTGGATGATTAAGAGATAAAACAAAAGAGTTCAAAAATTTGAACTCTTTTTACCTTTAACTTATTAAAATAAAGTTATTTTATTGTTTCACAATCATTTAAAAAATCTTTACATAGTACTACTACTCTTTTATTATAAATTCTTAAAATTACATCTCGAACATCTATTTTAATACTTTTATATATTTTTGAACCAATATATTCCTCTATAAAACTGCTGAATTTCAATCAATCATAATTTACTCCACTAAAACAGCATGCACAACTAATCTTCTGTTTTTTCCACTACAAGTTGATAAGGTAATTATTTTACTATTCTGATTTACCTCTACATTATATTTATAACTACTTCTCTTCTTTACATCATTTACATATGACATAAAACTTTCATCATTTGAAAAACTCGTTCTTAAATAATCTACCTCATCACTTACTTTATAAGATGAAAATACTTTCCAGTTCATAGATTTATCCACTAAATCAAAACTAATAACTAAATTTTCTTTATTACTTCTAAAGTTACTATTCATAAATTTATGAAGTTCTCCAAACATATAACCTGTTTTTAAAGCATGTGCATATACAATTGTATTTTTATCTAATTCTTTACTATTATTTCTATAATCCATGAATACCCATCCACTAGGTGTTTTTTCTTTATATATATCATGATTTAAATAGTAATTATTATTAGTTGTCTTTACTACAGGATAATTTATTTTAGTATTATTCACTTTTAACCATGCAACTACATCAGAGTTAATCAGATAAGTTTTATTAATATTTACTATAGTTTCATATCTATTAACATATTCTTTTTCATTATTTGGTTTTATTATTACTTCTGTATATGAAGTATCATCTATTTCATCTATTTGTTCATCATTTCTTGCTTCATTAAGTTCATTTTCTAGTTTTCTTACATTTAAATAATTTATATATTCATGATATTTACTAGAAAACATAAATATTATAGAAGCATAAATGATAAATATCATTGATAGTTTTAAACCATTTATAGTTAACTCTTTAAATATTTTACTTCTAAAATATTCTTCCTTATATATTATTTTTATTTCTCTTTCTTTGTTACTATATTCTTTATTTTTCTTTCTTAAATAGTCTATATTATCTTTTATATCATTAATATTACTATCTGTTTGATATAGATATATACTAACATTATCAAAATTATTCTCCTCTAATAAATCTATTATATAAGTAATTATTTCATTTGAATAAGTATAAAGTTTTATTAATTTTAAATTACTATTAACTGTTATAAATGGAAGTAAATTTTGTTTCACCTCTTCCTCATTATAAAATGTAATAACCTTTTTATAATATATACTTTTTAAATTTTTTAATTTATTTGATAATACAAAATTAATATTAAAATGCATATTATTCGTAAATTTTATTGATACATTATTATTTGAAAATAAATGTACATAGTCACTTGGCATAAAGAAGCATTCTATATATTTTATTTCTTTATGTTTAAGTAATATATCTAATACTTTTTTAGGTAAACTTTTATTAATATCAAATACTATATTTGGATAATCTATTATATTTGATAATATCAAAAATGAATCAAAATCTTTAAATATTAAAGTATTTATATTATTTTTTGACAATAAAGAGATTACTTCTTTATTGTCCTTTTTTATTTTTTTTATATTAAAGTTAAAACTACTACTATTTACTATATTAGTAGTTTTAATTACAAAAGCACTTTCATTTTGTATAATTTCTATGTATTTCATTTTCTTTACTTCTCCTATTATTATATTATCATATTTTTTATGTATAATAAAGTTACTTTTTATTTGTTTTTTTTAAAAATAATGATATAATGTAAATATAATAAAGGAGGAAGAAAATGAAAAAAAGATTATTTGGGTTATTTTTGATAGTAGCAGTTTGTATGTTAAACGTTACTCCACTACTAGCAGCTACTAAAAATTCTGTTAAAGTAGTATCACAAAATGATGCTAAAAAACAGTTAAGTCCTGACGGAGCTAATATTCTAAATACTATTAATTTAGAAAAGTCTGACTTAAAAAACGGAAAGGTTGCTATTGATATCATTATTGATAATTCTAAGAGTACAGAAGTTTATTATGTTATTGATAATGGTTCTGGCATGACTGATATCAAAGGTTCGGTTATTGATTTAATTAAAACTGAAGCTGGAAGACTTGAAAGTGATATGAATAATATAAGCCAAGGAGTAGTTATTACTAGCAACAATGAAAGAACTTTTATTGAAGCGGATAATAAGAATATTGTTTCTCAAGTTGAAAGTATTAGAAATACTTCTATAGGAAATGAAAGCGTAGAAATTAAAGATGCTTTCGATTATGCAGTTAGTAAATTTAATTCTGCTACTATTAATAAAGTTATCGTTGCATTTGTAACAGATACTGATAGTACTAAGTTAGAAGAACTTAAAACTACAATGGCACAAGCTAAAGCAAATGGTATAAAAGTTCTTGCTTATAAAATTTCAACTGACACTACTACTGATACCAATTTTACTAGTACAGTAAATAAAGAAAGTATTGCTAGCATTAGTTTTTCTGGTAATATTGTAACTACATTACCAAGTGAACTACCAGCTGTAGCTGTTAAAATTAGTTTTGATAACTATATTTTAGATAACTTCACTATTAAAGATATCACTTCTACAGTAGGAAGTGCATCATTAGAAAATAATGAAATTGCATGGGGAGTTGGAAATATCAGTGGTAATAAAGTTGTAACTTTATCCTACATATTAGAAGTTAAAGATAATGTTGATGAAAGTTTAATTAACAAATTAAATTTAAGAACTAACAGACAAATAGTTGTAACCCAAAATGGAACTCAAGTTATTGGCACATACCCTGCTGATGATAAAATTGAAGATGAAGTTTGTAGCCCAACTATAATGTTACTTGAAAAAGGGACTTCAATTGATAACCCTAATACTGGAATAGCCGATTATATTATTCCGGGTGCATGCTTAATGGCAGTTGCATTAATTACATTAGTAATCTTAAATAATAAAAACGAATTTAATCGTATATAAAAGAAGCACCAATTGAACTAGTCAAGAAAAAGTAGACAGTTTAAAAAGACACTTAAAACCCTGATTCGATTTTATATTGGATTGGGGTT
>CAKOIJ010000040.1 GCA_934086775.1 uncultured Bacilli bacterium
TGTATTATTAGATTTATAAGCAAGTGTATAGTTACTATCTACTGGATTAACACTAGTTATTGTTATTACAAAATAACCCTTAGTATTCTTTGGTATAGTTACTACATTAGAGTTTATTGTACTACTTGTTCCATCTTCTTTTATAGATATTCCATAATTTAGTTTTCCTATTAAGAGTTCACTTGCTTTATATTTACCTGTGGTAAATATAAATGTTGCATAAGAAAGACCTAACACTAGAGTAAATGTTAGACCTAAAATAATTAATAATCCGGACTTTGTCCTAAGTTTTTTTATCATAAAAAACACCTAACCTATTCTTACTTATAATTCTACAGCAAGTCAAAGTATAAGTCAAGAATATAAGAAAAAATATAAGAATTTTTTTTCTTATATTTTAAATTCATCAAAGAAGTCACTCATAGTCATAGTCTTATATACTTCAGTTTTTTCTTTATTTTCTTCTTTTTTAACTTCTTTTATTTCATTAGTAGTATTACTATCTATTACTTTAAGTCTAGCTTCTTTAAATATATTATTTATATCTTTTTTTGATATTTGACTACCAGTACTTGATTTATCCATGATACTAATATCACTAGATTTAATTAACTCTGTATCATCTTTTATGATACCAAAGTTTGTTTTAGAACTTCCTGCATATGTTTTAATAATATTGTATTTTTTAGATTTAGGACTATGAAGAATATTATCTCCTTTTAAACTTCTTTTACTATAATCTATTTCATCTAGTTTAATTCTTTTAGCAGTATTTTTATCTGTAAATATAGTAATATATTCATGATTTTCATTTGTAATGAAAGCACTTACTACTTTATCATTAGTTAATTTAATACCTTTAACTCCACTAGTTTTTAATCCTACTATTGGTATTTCTTCTTTACTAAATTTTAAAGCATAACCATTCTCAGTAATTATATAAACTAAACCATCGTTGATAGAGCTACTTATTAATTCATCTCCAGCTTTTAATTTAAATATAGTCATAGGTTTAGAATATCTACTAACTGGTAAATTCTTTAGTTCTGTTTGTTTAACTAGTCCATCTTTACTAAATAAAGTAATAGTTCTAGTATCAAAAGATTTAATTCCAAATGAACTAATAATATATTCTCCTTCAGATAAAGTTATGTAACTACTAATATGTTTACCTATTTCTTTATATTTACATTCAGTAATATCTCTAACTGGTAAATATAAATAATTACCTAAATTAGTTATTAATATAATTGTATCTATGTTATTTATTTTATAAAGTCCTATTAAGTAGTCATTTTCTTTTAAAGCATATTCTGTTTCATTATTTTGATTATATGCTTTTATACTTAATTTTTTAATATAACCACTTTTACTTACACTAATAATATAGTCTTCTTTAGGTACCATAGAAAGTTCATCTATTTTAATTTCAGTTATTTCATCTTTAATAATAGTTCTTCTAGGAGTAGCAAATTCTTTCTTAATACTTCTTAGTTCTTCTTTCATAACACCTTTTAATACTTCTTCATCATTAATTACACTATTTAAGTATGTAATTAAATTTAATAATTCAGAGTGTTCATTTTTTAAATCTGTTATATCAGTATTAGTTAGTTTATATAACTGCATCATAACTATAGCTGTTGCTTGTTCATTAGTAAAATCATATTCTTTTACTAGGTTTTCTATAGCATCACTTTTATTTTTACTACTTCTAATAGTCTTGATTATTTCATCTAGTATATCTATTGCTTTAATAAATCCTTCTACTATATGAAGTCTTTTTTTAGAATGTTCTAAATCAAATTTACTTCTATTTATTACTACTTCTTTTTTATGATTAATAAAAGCATCTAATATTTCAAGTATTCCAAGAGTTTTGGGTCTTTTATTAACTATAGCAACTATATTAAAGTTATAATTTACTTGTAAATCAGTATTTTTAAATAAATAATTTATTATTAAAGATGCATCAGCATCTTTTTTTAATTCTATAACTAATCTAGCTAGATTAGTTTTATCTGATTCATCTATTACATCTAAAATACCATCTATCTTTTTATCACTTTTAATATCTTCTATTTTTTTCTTTAAAGTTTCTTTTAAAACTTCATAAGGTATTTCTTTAATTATAATTTGTTTTTTACCTTTTTCTTCTATAATCTCATAGTTAGCTCTTACAACTACTTTACCTTTACCAGTAGTATAAGCATCTACTAAACCATTTTTACCTTCAACAACGGCTCCTGTGGGAAAATCTGGTCCTTTTATTATTTCAAGTATTGTATCAAGTCTACAATTAGGACTATCTATCCTCTTTATAGTAGCGTCTATTACTTCTCCTAAATTATGCGGAGGTATATTAGTTGCATATCCTGCGCTTATACCAGTTGAACCATTAACTAATAAAGCAGGAAAATGTGCAGGTAACACAGTTGGTTCTAGATCTTCATCACTATAGTTTAGTGTCATTTTAACTGATTCTTTATTTATATCCGAAAGCATTACATTAGCTATTTTAGAAAGTCTTGCTTCAGTATAACGGCTTGCAGCAGGCCCATCTCCATCTATTGAACCATTATTACCATGCATTTCTACTAAAGGTTCACGCATTTTCCATTTTTGACTTAATCTAACAAGTGCATCATAAATAGAACTATCTCCATGAGGATGATAATGCCCCATTATATCTCCTACTGCTTTAGCACTTTTTCTAAAAGGTTTATCATAAGTATTTTTGCTTTCATACATACTCCAAAGAATTCTTCTTTGTACAGGTTTTAATCCATCTCTAACATCAGGAATAGCTCTGTCTTGTATTATACTTTTAGCATATCTACCAAATCTATCTCCCATAATCTCTTCAAGAGTGTAATCATATATTTTTTCTACAATTGTTTCTTCTGTTTTCTTCTTTGCCATAATTACCTCCTAAAATCATCTTCTAAAGTAAAGTCTACATTTTCATTTATCCATTCTTTTCTTGGCTCTACTTTATCTCCCATTAAAGTACTTACTCTCTTTTCAGCAAGCATAGCATCTTCTATTGTAACTTTAATTAAACTTCTTCTCTTTGGATCCATAGTTGTTTCAAATAACTCTTCAGCATCCATTTCACCAAGTCCTTTAAATCTATTTATTTTATATGCACCCTTAATAGTTTTCCTTTTTTCATTTAACTCTTCATCTGTACTAATATATTCTTTAGTTTTATTGTATTCTAAACTGTATAAAGGTGGGTTTGCTATATAAAGCATACCATTTTCAATTAAACCTTTCATAAATCTATAAAAGAAAGTTATTAAAAGTACTTGAATGTGTGCTCCATCATCATCAGCATCTGTCATTATTATAACTTTACCATAGTTAGAATCATCTTTATTAAAGTCACTACCAATACCTGCACCTATAGTTTGTATAATTTGATTTATTTCTTCATTACCATTTATATCATTAGTAGATGCTTTCTCACAGTTTAATACCTTACCTCTTAAAGGTAGTATTGCTTGTGTTTCTCTATTTCTTCCTGTTTTAGCACTTCCTCCAGCTGAATCTCCTTCTACCAAGAAAAGTTCATTTTTTTTAGGATCTTTTCCTGCTGCTTTAGTTAGTTTTCCATTAAGTATTTTATTTTTATCACTTTTTGACTTACCACTTCTAGCCTCTTCCCTAGCTTTTCTTGCTGCTTCTCTAGCAACTTTACTTTTAAGTGATTTGTCCATTATAAGTGAAGCTACACTTTTATTTTCTTGAAGAAAATATGTAAGTTTTTCATACACTATACTTTCAACAACTGTCTTAGCAAGTGGAGTACCTAATTTACCTTTAGTTTGGCCTTCAAACTGAAGTAAAGATTCTGGTACACTAACACTTATAACTGCTGTTAAACCTTCTCTAGTATCACTTCCTTCAAGTGTAGTATTTTTACCTTTGAGAAGATTATTATTTTTAATATATTCATTAAATACCTTAGTGACAGCAGTTTTAAAACCAACTTCATGTGTCCCACCATCAATTGTTTTAACATTATTTACAAAAGAAACTATGTTTTCGCTATATGAGTCAGTATAACACATTGCTATTTTAACATCTATTCCATTTTTTTCTCCAAACATATCTATTACTTTATGAAGTGCTGTTTTATTTTCGTTAATATATTCAACAAAACTAACTAGTCCATTATCATAGTGAAAATTAACATGTTTATCTTCATTTTCATCATTTATTTCTATAGTAAGTCCATTTATTAGAAAAGCACTTTCTTGCATTCTTTCTTCAATAATACTAAAGTTAAATTTAACAGAATCAAATATTTCAGGATCAGGGAAAAATTCAACTGTTGTACCAGTTTTTCTAGTTGGGCCTAATTTAGTAAGAGGTTTATCTACATGACCACCATTTTTAAAACTAATTTCATGTATAAAACCATCCCTATAAATAGTTACTACCATCTTCTTACTTAAAGCATTAACAACAGAAGCTCCGACACCATGAAGACCTCCACTTACTTTATACCCATCTGTTTCAAATTTACCACCAGCATGTAAAACAGTATAAATAACCTCAGGAGTACTTTTACCACTTTCATGTATTCCACAAGGTACACCTCTACCTTCATCTTCTACTTTTACACTTCCATTTTTAGTTAAAGTAACTTTAATTAAATTTCCATAACCATTAATTGCCTCATCTACTGCATTATCTACAATTTCCCATACTAAATGATGAAGACCTTTTTTATCAGTTGAACCTATGTACATACCAGGTCTTTTTCTAACTGCTTCTAAGCCTTCAAGAATTTTAATAGATTTATCATCATATGCCACGTTTATCACTCCTATTTATTTTAACGTTTTTTATTCTTCTTACCTTATTAATCTTATCATAAGTTTAATGTTTTTGCAAAGTTTTCAATAAAAAAAGATTATATTTATTACCATTGTATTTTATTTATATACAAAAAATATTTATTTATATAAAAGTATTTACATTAATATAATTTTATGATATAAATTAGTCAGGATCCATTGGAAAGGAATTATATGTTAACTAAAAACGAACTATTAAATATTAGTGGTGGTAGTCTACTTAGAAATATAAAAAATTATTTTAAATTTCTTAGGTACTGTGTTTGGGAGTATTTTAATTATAAAATAAATGGTACAAGATTAAGACTACGTTAATTATAAAAAACGATACTTTAAAAGTGAAGTTGTAATATAAATGTAGACACATAAAAACGGTCTACATTTTTTGTTATAATAGAATTGGAGGAAGAATATGA
>CAKOIJ010000041.1 GCA_934086775.1 uncultured Bacilli bacterium
TCCATAGTACAATAGTCAGGCATATGAATATTTGATAAACTTACACTATTATCTTCTTTATTATAAGTAGCAATAGTCCCATTCTTACATGTAATACTATCTATTTCATAACCTTCAATTAAATCATTATAAGAAACATCTGTTTTTTTTCCATTTAAAGTATAAGCTTGTATACCTTCTGGTTTAAAAAGCAATTTTTCTACTTTAGATATTTCTTTATTATTTTCTTCTTCGTTATCTTTAACTATATAAGAAAATAATAAAGATATACTTAAAACAAATAATGCAATTATTCCTGCTTTTACCTTAACCATTTTATTTAACATTACTATACCTCCAGATTATATATCAATTTTAATACGAGTATCTCGTAATGTCAAGAAAAAAATACGAAATTCTCGTAAAATGTAATTGGTGATCATATGATAGGAGAAATATTAAAATTTTTAAGAAAAAGTAAAAAATTAAAACAATCAGAAGTTGCTAAAGAGATTAATCTTGCTATAAGTACAATAAGTGGATATGAAACTGGTTATAGTGAACCAACATTTGATACAATAGAAAAATTAGCAAATATATATGGTTATGATATTATATTTAGGAGTAGAACTACTAAATTAGAAGTAACTACAAAAAATATAAATAGAATAAAGTACTGAGTGTTATGAAAATTTTATAACACTAATTTATTGCTTATTTTATTATACTTTGTTAAAATTTATTTAGTGATTTGGGTAGGAGTGAGTTTGTCATGAAGAAAAATAAAATTTTTATAGTTTTAAATTTAATATTTTTATGTATTCCAATTATAGTAAATGCACATCCTGGAAGAACAGATGCAAATGGATGTCATTATTGTAGAACCAACTGTGCAAAATATGGGTTAAGTAATGGAGAATATCATTGCCATAATAACTCTTCAAGTAATGTTAAAACTATAGTTAAACAAAAAAGTAGTGATAACACAATAAAATCTATAAGAATAAATGGTGAAAAAATAACTGTAAGTGAAAATATGATTTATCATACTACTAAAGACAAACTAAATATTGTAGTGGTCCCAAATAATGAATATGCTGAGTATAAAATTGATAAAACAAATCTAAGTGTTGGAGAAAATAATATCACTATAAAAGTTACTGCAGAAGATGGGAGTATTAAAAATTATAATTTACTAGTTATAAGAGAAGGACTTAGTAATAATACTAATGTAAGTATAACAGTTAATAATGAAGTAATAAATTTTAATGTAGAAAAACCAGAAATAACAGTTAGTTCTGAAACTAAAAATTTGAATTATTCATATGTACTTGAGGACATAAATTCTACACTAAAAGTAACAGGTGATAAAAATTTAAAAACCGGCGAAAATATAGTAACTTTTAAAGTTGTTGCAGAAGATAATACACAAAGAGATTATATTTTAATAGTTAATAAATTAAGAAAAGATAATTCTAAATATCACACAGTTGTAATTTTATCTTTGATACTTATTGTAGGCTGTATACTAGAGAAAAAGAAAAGAAAAAAAGAAACAACTACTATTGCTTCTAACTATTAAACATTCTGTCTTGCATGTTATCAGAGTTATCTAAGTACATTAAATTAAAAATTGTATTTTATTGTTTATGAGATTTTAATTATTATCTTTTCTTTTTTAATTATATTTGATAAAATGTACTAGGAGAGTGATTGATATGAAATTACTTGCTAGTGATTATGATAATACTTTTTATATAAGTGATGAGGACATTGTTAAAAATATAAATAAAGTAAAAAAATTTAGAAAGAATAATATCTTTTTAATAGCAACAGGGAGAAGTTATGAAGAATTTATGGAAAAAGATAACATATATCATATACCCTATGATTATTTAATATTAAATCACGGCACTACTATTATTAAAGAAGGAAAAGTAATTTATTCAAAATATATAAATTATTCTATACTTGAGGAATTAATAAAAGATTTAAATGTAGAGATTTCTAAATACTACAGAATTAGTAACGAGATAGAAATGGATAATCATGAATTAACACCCTATACTAATAAAGTTAGAGTAAAATATTATGATAAAGAATATGCTAAAGAAAAATGCAATTTTATAACCAATAAATATGGCGAATATGTCACTAGTCACTATGTATCAAAAGGTTATGCTCTAGAAATAGTTAATAAAAATGTTGACAAAAGTATTGCAATAGAATATGTTAGAAATTTAGAAAATATTGATAAAAATGATGTATATACTGTTGGAGATGGTATTACAGATATAAAAATGCTAAGTTCCTTTAACGGGTTCAAGATGATTAATTCTTGTTTAGAAGTAAATGAATTAAACATAAGCAGGGTTTCTTCAGTAAGTGATTTAATTGATTTGTTAGAAAAGTAGGCCTGTACTTAAAAATAAATAAGTGTTATAATTATCTAGGAAGTTTTCTAGATATTGCCCCATAGCCAAGTGGTAAGGCAGTGGATTCTGACTCCACCATCCGCAGGTTCGAATCCTGCTGGGGTAACCAGGTGTATTAAACTCACAATTTGTGAGTTTTTTTAATATTAAAAAAGTAAATTAAAATTAAAATTTTACACATTTATGTAAAAATTCTGTGTAAAATTTCGCGTAAAGGGAAAATTTTTAGGGGAATTTTAGGTATAAAATTCGTATAAGAAAGGGGAAGGGGATAATTCTACCCTTCAGAAGGAGGAAAGTTTATGGAAGAAAAATATTTAGAGAATATAAGGGGTTTTATAATAAGTGAACAAGCAAGAACTATAGTAAGAGATTATAATGCTAATAAGAGTAAACTTGAAACTTATTATAATATTGGTAAAGAACTTGCTGAAGCAGGTAAACACTATGGAGAAGGAATTATAAAGAAGTATGCAGAAAATTTAACTAAAGAGTTTGGTAGAAGTTATGGACTTACTAATTTAAATTATATGAGACAATTTTATAATTTTGTACTAACTTTTCCAAATTTCCAACCAGCGGTTGGAAATTTAACATGGACTCATATTCTAATGCTATTGCCACTCAAAGATTCAAATGAAATAAAGTTTTATATTTATTTAATTATTAGAGATAATTTAAGCAAAAGAGCACTTGCTGATAGAATAAAATCTAACGAGTATGGTAGGTTACCA
>CAKOIJ010000042.1 GCA_934086775.1 uncultured Bacilli bacterium
ATATTAAATACAGGTTGAGAATAGGTATTTATTGGTGTTATTGGGGTATGTTTCATGTCTTCACTTCCTTGTCTTTACTTGGTTACTTCTGTAACCTAATAAAATAATATCACAAAAAAGTTTAGTTTACAAGTGCTAATTAGTATAGTTTATTCTTTTTTCTCTTCAACATTTTTTAAAGGAAGCAGCTTTGTATAATGACTCCAAGTTAATTGGGCAACCAGCGGTTGCCTTTTTTGAAAATAATAAAAGCACCTCATATATTTTAAATTTCTAGTAGAAAATCTTTCTCCAAACTCTTTAGTTAACTTTTCTGCATATGTTTTAACTATCCCTTCTCCATAATGTTTTCCTGCTTCAGATAGTTCTTTTTCAATATTATAATAAGTTTCTAGTTTACTCTTATTAGCATTATAATTTCTTACTATAGCTCTTGCTTGTTCGCTTAGTATAAAACCCCTTATATTCTCTAAATAATTCTCTTCCATAAACTTTCCTCCTTCTGAAAGGTAGAATTCACTCCTTCCCCTTTCTTAAAAAAAATCATTCTATTTGCAGAAAAAGAAAAAAGTGTAAAAACAAAAAAAGAGACTACTCAGAAAATTAATTATTTAATTTCTGGGCAGCCCTTTTGTAGAATGCATATCTGCACTTGTCATAGTATTGTACTGAATACAATACCGTATAAAGCATTTCTGCTCTTGTACTAATTATTCTACAATATTATTTTATTCTAGTCAATATTTTTTATGCACTTTCCGAAATTTTTAAAACATTGTATATTCTTTTAATATCTCTTTATCAATTTTTTTTAAAATTTCATTTGATACTTTCAATTCATTTAAATAATCATATTTATTTACTTTCTTACAAATTGATAATTTACTTATTGTCTTTAAGTGTTTTATACAAGCATATGATATTTTTCCTTTTCTTTTACTATAATATTTAATACATTTGTTAATTTCTTTGATGTTCTTATTATTAGTTTCCTTTTTTAACATTTTCTTTAGCTTTTCTATTTTTTCTTCATTATATAAGATATTATTAACTTCTATGTTATAATTATGTTTCTTTGAAGTTAATGGAATAACATGTAGAACAGGATTTATCATAGTATCTCCTTTTGATATTGCTAAGGCATAATGGTCTCCTGAAAATTCACTACCTATATTTACTCCAAACTTAACTTTTACAATTTGTCCTCTTGAATATCTTCTAAATTTTTTAGGTTTAGAATTAACTTCGTATAATAATGTTTCACTTTCATTTAACTTGAAATTTTCAAAATCGGTAAACTTATCAGGTAAATTCATATCTGATAGAGTGATATTGTTTTCATATGCTCTTTTTAATTTTAAATGCTTAGTTTCTTTTTTTATAACATTTTTTCTTTGCTTTTTCATTTATACCTCCTCATAAGTTTGACAATTTGTCATTAATAATGTTTAATTTAGGCAAATGATATCTGTAACGAGTCCAAGTCAAATTTCCACCCACTAGGTGGAAATTTGGAAAAGACAATATAAAATTATAAAATTATCTCATATAATTGAGACTTGTAAACCCATAACTTTTGCCAAATTCTTTAGTTAACTTTTCTACATATGTTTTAACTATTCCTTCTCCATAATGTTTACCAGCCTCAGCTAGTTCTTTTCCAATATTATAATAAGTTTCAAGTTTACTTTTGTTAGCATTATAATCTCTTACTATAGTCCTTGCTTGTTCACTTATATAAAACTTCTTATATTCTCTAAATAATTCTCTTCCATAATCTCTTACTCCTTCTGAAGGGTAGAATTTTCCCCTTCCCCTTTCTTATACGAATTTTTTACCTAAAATTCCCCTAAAAATTTTTGATTTACGCGAAATTTTACATCAAAATTTTACACAAAAGTGTAAAAATTCAATTTTTGAAATCAAATTTTTAAAATTTAAAAGATTATATTTTTGTATTTTGTTTCATACAAAAAACATAAGTCTAAGAATTAAAACTTATGTTTAATATGTACTTAATTGTATACTATCTCGTAAGGGCTAGAAGAACTTCCAGCATGTTTATTTGCACACTAAAATATATAAATCATTCCTTATTTTTATAAGTATCTCTTTGCCTTACAATAAAACGATACCACAAAAGAATTAGTTTACTTTTGTGGTATCAATCATAACAACAAACCGAAAGTAGTTACTATTTCAGTAACGAAAAGAAGAATTCAGATCAACTTGATCCGGTTTTCTTCAAAGCTAGTACGAACTGAATAAATACCCAGCATACAAAACTAGGTACTATTCATTTTGTTTGGTCTTTTATATTATATCAAATTATTTTTTATTTTTGAACTCTTTTTAATAAGTTTTGTCTTTCTTCTGAATTAATTGCGCCTTCATAGAATTTAGCCCAACATTCATTAGTGAAAAACTTTTCGCAATCTTGATAAAATCCGCAAGGAATACAATCATTTTCAAAGTCTTCTTTACCATACATAGCCATAAACTGTCTAGGGCATGTTTTTCCTGCTGCTGGAAAAGGTAATTTACCTTCAAGGAAATCTTTATATCTTATGATTTGGAAGTTAAGGTTGCCATTTCTAATTTCATCTTCAGCTGACATAACTCTTCCTGTTGCATACATTACATACTCAACATCATTTCTTTTTGCAAGTTTAGTAAATAAACTAACATTATGAGATATAATACCATCTTTTACAATGTAAACGACACCTTTCTTTTCATCTTTAACAAAGCTAATTCTGTTATTTGCTTCTTGAGTATAGTATCCACGACCATTACATCTGGTACAAACAACTGCAAGTCCATCCTTTTCTGCGAACCCTTTGAACACTCCTGTACCTTCACAGCTACCACAAGTGCACTTAATTTCTCTTGCGTTTAATTCACTTAAAATCATTTCTTTTCCCTCCTGACATTTAAAATTATACCATATTAAATACAAAATGTCAACTATTTGTATAAAATTAATTACATTATAAAAAAACATGTATTTTAAAAAATGAAGTGCACAGAAGTTGTGCACTAATGTTTATAACTGATATAATACCTTTTAAGCAATTTATTTGTCGTTAAAGGAGGTATTAGAAAT
>CAKOIJ010000043.1 GCA_934086775.1 uncultured Bacilli bacterium
ATCACCATCCAAGAACAATATATCAATTTTTTATCTAATATTAAACATACTATTAGTTCACTTTCAAATTACTATTTGTCTTTCAGTTCCTATTATATCATTTTATTTACTTAAAATATTAAAATGTTGGTTAATTTTACTAAAACCATGTTATACTAATTTTAGTTAGTAGTTATTACTACCTATAAATTGTTGCTTTTAATGGTTGTTTTACCAGAACCATAAGGGCTCCAATTGAATACAACTTACGAACCTATTATGGTGTCGTAAGTTTTTTAATGTCTAAAATATAACTCACTGTTAGCTTGGAAGACATATATAGATGTTCTCTTTCTAGGAAGGAGGACATTTTTTAATGCTTAATTTTAAAACAATAGAAAGATTAAAACCTAACTCAACTATTATTGATATTATTAAATGCTATGACTTTAAAACGAGAAATGGCAAGGTTAAAATTCTTGAAAACACAAATTTAAAGTTTATCGAACCTACTGAATACTTAATATTATCTCCTAAAAAACTCACTATTTATGAGTACAAAGTTAATGAAATATCTAATAAACAATTTTATGTAAAAGAACATAATGAAAAATATACGTTGCAAGAAATATGTAAAATTTTGAAGAAATTGTAATTTTACACTTAACTTTTTGCTTATAAAGTGCCAAACGAGTGAGAGGATAACTTCTCTCAAATATAAAAGAAAGGAGATGATTTTGTGAGATGTGGAGTTTATGTTAGAGTTTCAACTGACGACCAAAAAGATAATGGATATTCTATTGATTCACAACTTAGAATGATTAAAGAATACTGTGGAAAGAAAAACTATGACATCATTGATGTTTATAATGATGCCGGTCATTCAGGAAAAGATTTAATGAGACCAGAAATGCAAAGATTATTAAAAGACATTAAATCAAAGAAAATTGATAAATTAGTTGCTATTAAAGTAGATAGACTTACAAGAAGTAATTATGATGGCTTTTGGCTACTTAATTATTTAGAAGAACATGATGTTAAATTAGAACTAATACTTGAACCATTTGATGTAAGTACTGCTAATGGTGAAATGATTTATGGAATGAATTTAGTATTTGGTCAAAGAGAAAGAAAAGAAATTGGAGCAAGAACAAAAAGAGCAATGGAAGAAATGGCAATGGAACATATTCACCCTAGTAAAGCACCTTATGGATATACAAGAAACAAAGAAACAGGTCATTTAGAAATTGAACCTATTGAAGCTGAAGTTGTTAAAGAAATATTTGAACTATGTAAAGAAAGACATTCAACAAGAAATATTGCTACTATTATGAAAGATAATAATGCATATCTAAAACAAGGCAAATGGAAAGCTGATAGAGTTTATAAAATATTAACTAATTCTATTTATATTGGAATATTTGAGTATGGCAAATATAAAAGAAAACCCGAAGATATACTAAAAGTTGAAAACTATTGTGAACCAATTATTGATTTAAAGACTTGGAATATTACTAAAAAAAATTTAGAGAAGAATAAATACCCTAATTATGGAGAACATATACATTTATTTACTTCTTTAATTAAATGCCCTGAATGTGGTAATATTTTATCTTCTACTATTTCTTATAAATATAGTGGAACATCAAATAAAAAAGAATACTACCATTTAACTTGCAAAAATGTTAATTGTAAAGCAAAAGGACTTCATTATAGTTCTGACAAGATTGAAAAGAAATTAGGAAGAGTTTTAAATGAACTAACTAGATATATGTATGATATGAATAATGAAATAATTGTATCAAACTCAACTAAATCAAAAGACATAAGTGATATTGATAAAGCAATAGAAAAACTAAAAATTCAAGAAAAGAAGTTAGTAGATTTATACCTATCATCAAACTTAAATGTAGATGCTATCAACCATAAAAACGAAGTTATCAAAAAAGAAATTGAGAAATTAAATAAGAAAAAGCAATTACTAGATCCTAATGATGACTTCAAAGAATATACAGTGGAACTACTTAAAAAACTTGATTACAAAAAAGAAGAAGATTATTTGTTATTTAATAAACTTGGCTTTTCCTTTATGTGGGATAGCTTAAATCGTAAAGCAAAAAGAGATATATTAAATAAACTTGTATCACAAATAGAAATTACAAGAGATAAAAACTACAACATTGAAATCAAAAATATTAAGTTTACTGATGAATTTATATCTAGAAGTTGTAAAGAATATTTAGAATACTTAAATGATATTTTAAAAAACAATAATATTGGTATTAAATATCAAGAGTTAATAACTACTGATGAACTTAATGATTACTCTAAAAACTACTATGTTTTATCACTTCAAAAGTTAGAAAAGAATGAGTATTCAAATGATGAAAGAAAGATATTACTTACACTAGCATCAGAACATTTCTATTATGATGGTATCATACATTGCCCTTTGTATAGTAATGAAACTATTATAGACCAAGTAATGCTAATACCTAAAACTGAAATATGTTAAAGAAAGGACTTACTAATTATGAAATTATTAAATAAAAATAATATTATTAAAAATCAGGTTAATACAGTTGAACAATATAAAGTTTTAAACTACTTAAAAGATACTTTTAATACTGATGCTATTGCTATTTATTTAGTTGATAGATATACAATTAAAGTCATAGATACAAATAATGATATTGGTTATTTTAAATACAATAATAAAACTAAAAATATAGATTTTATAGATAACTATAATAAAAGTAAAGAAATGGAGAGATGAAAAAATGAGAAAAATTATTACAAAGGATGAAACTAAAGATCTCAACAAATACGAATTGTTAAAACTTGACTATCTGAAAAAGAGTAATAAAGTTTTATATCAAAGACTAATTATTGAAGACAAACTAAATACTTTTCTTTTTTCAGTCGGTAAAGAAGCAGAAGAAAAATTAAAATTCTTAATAAATGAACTTGCTGAAAAAGATAAAGATTTAAATGAGAATTTAAAGGAAGAAAACCAATTATTGTGGGTACA
>CAKOIJ010000044.1 GCA_934086775.1 uncultured Bacilli bacterium
AAACCCCAATTGAGTATAGAACTCAACTAGGGTTTAAATAAATGTTTTTTACTGTCTACTTTTTATTGACAACTTCACTTTAAAAGTATCGTTTTTTATAATCTATACCCAATTGCAATTTTGCCAAAAAAGTATATTTATTTTTTTAGGCATTTGCCTTTTACTTCTAATTTAATACTATTTAAAAATTCTTCAGTAGTTAAACCAAGTTCATTATTAATATATTTACTATTTCTAGTTTCAACTCTTTCTACTCCGTTAGCATATGCACTTACTAAAAGAGTATCACCTTTTTCACTTGTAATAGTCATTACCCTGTTAGTTAACTTATTAAAAGTTAAATAAACAGTTTTACCTATTTTTAACTCACTACTTGCTCCAAATACATTTGACATAAAATCACTTTCATAAGAATAATCAAGAAAAGCAATAACTGGTGTTAAATCACTATTTTCTAATCTAAATATATATGCAGTAGAGTTTCCTACTCTATATAATCTAATAATTTTACCTTTATAAATTTCCATAAAAGCCTCCTATCGTTTAATTTTATTACTTTTTGAAATAATATCTCCTATTATTTTATTTACATAAATATAATTCCTTTTTACTCCTAAATCCTCTGCTTCATATGAAGCAGCCACTAAACTAGTTCTCATATAATCAAATGTACCCTTATGTTTAAAAAAATCAATATCAAAGTCATAACCATAGTGGTAAAGGAATGTTCTTAAAAATACAAGTGAAGTTCTAGTATTACCTTCTCTAAAAGGGTGAATCTTCCATATATCTACTATCATATTTACAGTAAAATCTATAAATTCTTCTCTACTAGCACTTTCTAAATCAGAAGATTTTATCCTCTCAAATACCATTTCTAAATCAGTTAGTATATTCTCTGGTAAACTATACTTAACAGTATCTCTTAATAATAATGTTTCTTCTTTATATATTGAAGTTGTTCTTATTTTACCTGCAAAATTATAAATATCTTCAAATAGATATTTATGTAAATCTATTAAATAAAGAACACTTGGCATATAAGGCATTTTATTAAATACCATTTTAATTTTAGTAGTAACAATATCTTTCTCAGCTTGTTTAAGTAAATCAAGTTTCATTATACCAAGTTTATTATCATGTAGACTTTCGAAACTATTCTCCATAATATTCCTTTAATTTTTCTATTATTTCCTCTTCTGTGATTTCAC
The DNA here is from genome assembly GCA_934086775.1 of uncultured Bacilli bacterium. Taxonomy (GTDB): domain Bacteria; phylum Bacillota_I; class Bacilli_A; order RF39; family UBA660; genus CAG-628. The sequence continues at coordinate 1,212 of CAKOIJ010000044.1, forward strand.
CATTTCTTTGTTGTTCTATAAGTTCTTTTAAATAACAAGAACTTGAGCATCCATTACATGAATTTATTTCTTCGCTAACAATCCAATCAAAATCATTGTTTGTATTACTTTCGTTATTCATTTCCATCACCTATTTAATATTTTATCATAAAAAGAAAAAAGTGTCTACTTAGCATAAACACTTGCTTTTTTCTTATCTTTTCCTAATCTTTCGTATTTAACTACTCCATCTATTAGTGCAAATAAAGTATGATCTTTACCCATACCACAGTTAGTACCAGGATAGATTCTAGTACCTCTTTGTCTATAAATTATAGAACCAGCAGTACAAAATTGTCCATCAGCAACTTTAGCACCAAGTCTTCTACCAGCAGAGTCACGTCCATTTTTAGTTGAACCAACACCTTTGTGGGATGCGAATAGTTGTAAATCTAATTTTAAAAATTTCACTATTTATTCCTCCTCAATTTTAATATTGTCTTTGTAGTCAACACTTAACTCTTTAATTAAATTATAAAAGTTTTCTAATAAAGTATTAGTAGTGTTATCCATTTTTAAATTAAATAACTTAAACACTTTACCTTCTTCATATTTAATGCTATCTTTATCAAACATTAAACACGCATTAACCATATAAGTAAGCATACTACTAACTCCAGCACACACTATGTCTTTACCATATATATCATATTTAGCATGCCCAGATAATTCTATAGATTTTATTATATTTTCATTTCTTTTTATAATAACTTTAATCATATTTACTTCACTTCAATTTTTTTAATTTCTACTTTAGTGTAAGGTTGTCTATGACCTTTAGTTACTCTTGAAGATTTAGTTTTATTTTTATATTTAAATACTCTAATCTTCTTTTGTTTTCCATGTTTTAAAACGCTTCCTACAACACTAGCGCCTTTAACAGTAGGTGTACCAACTTTACCATCTACATAAAGAACTTCATTAAATACTACATCAGTATTTGCTTCATTATCTAGTTTTTCAACATATATAATGTCTCCTTCAGTAACCATATATTGTTTTCCACCTGTTACGATAATAGCTTTCACTTTTCATACCTCCTTTATTATAAGACACGCCTTTAAGGTATAAGTTTAACTTAATTTAAAACCTTTCAAGTGCGGTTTCCAAGGAAAGACTTCTTAGGAAACGAGTTAATTTTACCATAAATAAGAGGTAAAATCAAGCACTTACACTAAATATATGACTTAAGAAGAATTTTCTAAACTTTAAATATATTTTTAAATGTATTGAATATATTTAAATATGATAAAGAAACTATTTAAAAACGAATTTTTTTTAGGTACATTTATTCTTCTTACAGGTGGATTCCTATCCAAATTTCTTGGCTTTATATTAAGAATAATAATAACTAGACAAATAGGAACAGAAGGTATTGGTCTTTACTCTTTAATTACACCAACTTTTGGACTATTTATAACTATTGCTACATTTAGTTATCCAGTGGCTATTAGTAAAATAATTAGTATAAGAGGTAAAAGTTCTAAAAAAGCAATTTTTTCTATTATTCCAATATCACTTATATTAAACTTATTTACTCTTATAGTTATATTTTTGATATCTAAACCTCTTG